>JAISSB010000092.1 GCA_031273325.1 Treponema sp.
CGAAGCCTGTCGAGTCCTCAGCAATAGCTGGGACAGTGAAGCAGGAAAATCTTGAGGTCTCCGCTTAAAAAAGCGGAACTGGAAAGAACCTCCAGCCTTTAGGCGGGAGAGTATGTCAGGAATAATATGCACAATACCGAAAGCACAAAGTTTTCGGTATGCATTATTAAGATTCATACGATGTTTTTAATGTTTTTTCGCGCGTATACCGTTCAATAGCTAAATTAATTAATCTATGAATAAGATCTGAATAAGAAATCCCGCTTGCTTCCCACAGCTTAGGATACATACTCATCGTCGTAAAACCGGGCATGGTATTGATTTCATTTACGATAATGGCACCGTCTGGTTTAATAAAAAAATCAACCCGTGCAAGCCCTTCGCAACATAACGTTTGAAAGGTTTTCAGTGCAAGTTCTTGTACCGCTGTGACAGTGGAAGCATCGAGGTCCGCAGGAATTGCAAGGACAGCACCATGCTCATCTCTATATTTTGCTTCGTACGAATAAAATTCATGGGAACAAAGGATTTCACCGGGAAGTGAAGCTTGAGGTGCTTCATTGCCCAAAATTGCACATTCAATTTCACGCCCGACTATACATTCTTCAAGCAAAACTTTGGAATCATAGCATAAGGCTTTGGACACAGCACTCAGATATTCACGCTCTTCATGCACTTTACTTACCCCTACCGAAGACCCCATATTTGCCGGCTTTACAAAGAACGGTAGAGCTAGTTTTTCAACAGTATCCGAAAACGAAGGGATTCGTTGGTGAGCATACAAAACAAAAAATTTTCCGATAGGAATATCTGCTTCATGCAACAGCCGTTTCATAACATCTTTATCCATACTGATAGCAGAACCAAGTACACTGGTACCGACAAATGGAATATCTGCCAATTTAAGCAATCCCTGCACCGTGCCGTCCTCGCCAAAAGGTCCGTGCAGAATAGGAAATATAACATCGACAGTTTGTTCATCTTTGAATGTCTTTGGTTGAATCAACGTTCCGGCGTGCTGAGGAATCAATGTTACCAAGTCTCCGGTATACTGTTCAGACTGTTCCAAAAGCCATGGAGCATCGTTGAGGTGCCACTGTCCGTTTTTATCAATACCAATGAGAATAGGCTCATAGATCTCACGGTTCAATGCTTCAAAAATATTTCTTGCAGACTGCAAAGACACCTCATGCTCTGCTGATTTACCGCCGCAAATAATACCAATTTTCTTCATAGTAACCACCTCAAGAACTTTAAACATTTCTCTGTGTATGTTCAAGTATCCAAAATCCCTAAAATTTAAGGGGATTTAAGGGGACAGACCTCTGAATTATGATGCATTATGTCAAGAGAATTTGAGAGAGAAACCTAGGGGGTATGGCGTATTGTTTAAAAAACTTTATGCGATGTATTGTCTGCAATCTATAGACGTCTCAATGGAGCGGAGAAATCGGTATTCAAGAATCTATAAAAGGAGCTTACTCAAATATAACAGGCGGATTCTTGCTTTAAGAATCCGCCTGTTTATCACTTGCGGCTCAGATTATATCCTTAACGTATGGGAGTTAATACCGTACCCGAAAATCCGCTTTAACCTGGATACTCCCACACTGAGGACATTTAGTGAAAAACGGAATCAGTTTTCCCATAAAAGATGTTCCGCACTGAGCGCATATCAAATGTTGTTCTTGATTCGGTTTTGGCGGTATAAAGCCGGATATTTTTTTCATAAACCCTCCAAGTTATTGCCTTTACTGTAAGGCGTGTTTTTTATTCGGCGATATGGCATACACGATGAAACACTGCCGACATTAACAGAACGACGAAATCGAACCCCGAGCCGCCTCCAGGTGGCGAAGCGTGTACAAATCTGTATGTGCAGTTGGGCTTTTACTCATTTTCATCTATAAATTTATCTTCTTTAGGAGTGAATTTTATACGAACTTTACTGTCTGCCTCCGACATTTTTTCTTTTAATTCTTTACCAAAAGGGACGAAGTCCAATAATCCCGTTTTATCGATCATCTTTAGTAATGGATTAACAAATTTTGGAAGAATTTTTATTACAAAATTCCATAGATTTGAGAAAAATTCTTTTACACTATCCCACCATGTTTGCTCCCGATTTTTTATTGCATCTTGCAATCTTTCAATTCTATTTTCCAATAAATCTCTGTTTGTGTTGTATACACGTTTTGTACCCATATCCAATTGGCCATTCTGTTCCCAATTTGATATATCACTTGCAATTTTTTCAGCTGTTGACTGAATCCTTTCATATTCAGATGAATTCAAAAGTGCAGCGCTGGTATATTTATGAGATTCAAATATCCACCATCCAACAGTTTCATCTTTCATGGCGAATAATTTATTGATATTTTTATTTATTTTACCAAATGCCGCTTCTAAATAACCGTGCCTTCCTTCATCCATAATTATTTTCCTCCTTCAAATATTACTGCTAATCTATATCTTTCTTCACTTCCAATAAAATTTGTTCAGCTTCTGATTTAGAATAGCTGTTTTTATTTTTCTCCCATTCTTTTTTCATCGCACCCATATCAACATTTTTAACCGCTTCATTTAAGGCTTCAATCATTTCAGCCTCATCTATTTTACCATTGTTCTTTACAACAGAAGACAAAACCTTTGTATATACTGAACCAATTGCAAAGGTGATTGTGGCACCAGTTGCGGCATTGATGGCTATTCCCGCTCCTGTTCCAATGCCGGGTATTAGTTTTAACAAACTGACAAGCGTTCTTCCAACAACAGCAGCGGCAAATGGACCACCCAATCCTGAAAGAATTGTCTTGAAATTAAAATTTGATGGTTTAAGACCAAAACAAGCGGTAATGTTTACCGTCATTGCTATTTGTATTCCAATCATTATCGGGGTATCTGCTATCGGCAAAGGCTGAATTGCTGCCGCTGCAACTGCACCGGAATAAATAGTACAGGCTCTAAATGCATGTTTTGACTTTAATTCGATGCTGCTCTGCTGGTATGCCGCAAATGTCTTTTTCACGGACTCAGGTAAAAGTTCATAGCTTGTCTTAACCAGTTTGTCCAGTCCATGTGATTTTATATTCATTTGCCCAAAATCTGATTCTTCAACTTTTGGGAGAGCCATTATAGGAATAATATTAACGAAATTTGCATCAAAGTTTTTCTTTATTTCATTGATAAAATCATTGGTTCTATGTCCGCCAACCGATTGAGTAATGACGATAATAACCGGGATTATCTGCCGTAATTTTTTTATTGTTTCAACTTCATTTTGATCCAAACGATTTCCACCATCCAACACGCAATACCAGCAAATGTGAATATAATCATTTATGTTCTCGGAAGAATTTTGAGTTTTAACCCTGTTGTATATTTCTTCTAAAATAGTGGTATTATCCCTGCCGGTTTCAAGACCTTTTGAGTCATAAATAGTAATAGGACTGTCAGGAATTGAATATAATTGGCAATGCTGCGTAACAGGTCTGCCAATTCCTGTTTTTGCCAAATTCCTACAAAAAACCGCATTAATTATTGTCGATTTACCGACACCTGTTTTCCCAATGTTGATAATGTTTAAGTTATTCATCTTTTCTATCTTTCTTTCAACACGATCTCCAAATTTCATTTTCTCCAATATCGCATAAACATCCAAATCGTCGATGTTCTCCAATGTAGCACTAAAATCGTCAATGTCACCGAAATTTGTATTCATAATATTATTCCTCCTGTAGTTTTTATGTCCGCCACAATTTTTTATGTTTAGCCGCTCAAGCGGCTAAAAACCTTTGTTAAGGTATCAAAGCTGATACCAGCGGCCCCCAGGGGCCTTTCCTCCCCTCGTTCTCTATTTGCACCGCGAACCACGCTGTCTTCCCGCTGTCACCAAAGTCGAATCCGATCAAGTCTTTTTTCCGTTTGGTAAAGAAAGACTTGCGAAGGTCATCGGGGTTTACGGGCGGCGTCTCCCCCGGTGCAACCAAGCTGTACCATATCCGGTAGCCTTTGTTTGCCGGGTCGGCAGCACTTCCACTCACATAGATGATTTTTATGCCAAGTTCGTGGCGGCCTACCAGATAGGTCTCTACCATAACTTGAGCGGAAGGGTCCCCGCTTGGGGTCTGGGTGCTATCGGGAATTTTTAAGCCTAAGCTCACATAATCCGCATCCTCCAAGGGTGGGGTCAAAAAATATCGTTTTTTGATGTCCCGCATTGAGGCGGTCAATGCTTCAAAAGCCGTTTTGCACTGGGCGGTTGCTACGGGCGTTCTAGTAGTCTCGTTCTGAGCCTTAATCAGAGCGGTATTTGCCGCCGTTATAAGGCTGCCGAGTCCAGTTAGAACGGTAGTGGGGACACCCAATGAGTCGGTTTTGGATCCGGTAACATCCTGCCAGTTCCGTGCCATGGCCAGTATTGCCTCTCGGCTTGTCGGGAACCAGTCAGTTCTTTGAACCATAGTGTATTCCTCCTTATCTATCCCAAATGGGAAATTTTTACCCCAAAGGGGTCTATTGTCTTTAGATTTTTGAGTGAAGTCTAAAGATTTTGAGTTAAAGTCTAAAGATTTTGAGTTAAGGTCTAAAGATTTTAGGTTAACGTCTACAGATTTTGGGGTGTTGTCTAAAGACTTTAAGCTTGAGTCTTTAGACTTTGAATTGAAGTCTTTAGACGTTGAGGTGGAGTCTTTAGACTTTAAGTTGAATTCTTTAGATTTTGAGGTATTGTCTTGAGACAATACCTTGTAAGTACAAGAAAATAGGATAGTTTGGAATCCGAATAAAGAACATAGACAAACGTTCTGTTTGTCTCCATAAGCTATGAGAATATTATCCGAATATAAAAAGAGAGGAGTTCCTAGAAAGTGAATGGGGGGGGGGGGGGATTTCTTATATATACTTCTTTTAAATAACTCATTATTAGTATACCTTTCTGGTCATTGTAGTAATGCTGATTTGGAATGTCAAGCCTTTTTCTTCTCGTGGGGGTTTTCCCATTGGTAGGAATCTGCCGTATGATTCTGGGGTCTGTCCCCATTGTAGAGACGATTTCATCGACCTCAAGGGGACAGACCTCACAATAGGCAGACTTGATAAGGGGAACTTGATAAGGGGAACTTGATAAGGGGACAGACCCCATATCGTCGGTCTGTAAAACAAATTAAAGGTCATCTTTGTACTTCCAGCGCCTCGTTTGGCACTGCACGAGCGTCGAGCTATGGGGTTTGGATTTGCGATAAGTTTAAACGCGACTGTTGGGCGGCGTTAAGATAGTGTAACGGAAATAGCCGAACTGCTCTTCCCGATCTATGGTATAATGGTATTCTTTTGTGTAAGAAAGAGGAGTACCATATATGAAAAAAGTTGCAATTTTAGGAGCTACCGGGTCTATCGGGACAAATACCCTTGAAGTTATTCGCCATGACCGCGACTCCTTCGACATCGTGTTAATGAGCGCACACCGAAACAAAGAACGGTTAGAAGAGCTGGGACGTGAATTTCCCCGGTCACAGCTCACGCTTGGGAATGAGCTTGAAGCTTTAGCGGACTGCGGCGCCGATATTGTGGTTAATGCAATAGCCGGTTCCGCAGGTTTAGCTGTTTCACGGCGAAGTCTTGAATTAGCTATGAATCTTGCCCTTGCCAATAAAGAAAGCATTGTTATGGCCGCTCCCCTGCTCTTTGCTTCTGCAAAACGGAATCACTGTGCCATTATTCCGGTTGATTCAGAACATTCAGCGCTGTTCCGTCTCATTCAAGCAGACAAGCCGGAGGAAATCATGTTAACCGCTTCGGGAGGACCATTGTGGAGCGTTCCGCGGGAACGGTTAGCTTATATAACTAAAGAGGATACGTTGCAGCATCCGACGTGGGTTATGGGACCGAAAATAACGGTTGATTCTGCAACGATGGCAAATAAAGGACTCGAAGTTATCGAAGCTTCACGGCTCTTTGGAATAGCATTGGATAACATAACCGTTGTTATACATCCCCAAAGTATTGTACATGCGCTGATCCGCTTATCTGACGGTTCGGTGCTGGCACAACTTGCCGTTCCCGATATGCGTCTTGCAATTCAATATGCCCTGTATTATCCGCAACCAGCTCAAGCAGCGGTGGTGCCTCAACTTGAATGGTCGCACCTTAAGCTCAACTTTGAAAATCCTGACGACGAACGGTTCCCTTTATTGCGCTTGGCATACTGTGCGGAACGTTCCGGACCGCTCTATAGTGTTGCATATAACGCAGCCAATGAAGAGGCGGTAACGGCATTTTTAGCAGACCGTATTGATTTTTTAAGTATAGCAACGGTTGTTGAATCAACTTTAGCTTACGATTTTTCAGGAGCCATGGAATGGGAATCAATCTACGATTCAGATCGCCGGGCGCGCGAGTATGCTGCCGTTACGGTGAACGCCGTACAAGATCGTCGAGCATCTTTGTTTCTTCATTGAGTTGTATTTTTTTATGTTCTTGTTCTTTTGTTTCACGTACGTTTGATAATATTTTTCGGTCGCGGGCAGCACTGCGATACTGTTCACGAGCTTTTTCTACTGCTTGTTCTTGAGTTTTAATATCCTTTTCTAAACTCTTTTGCGTCCCCTTAAGGCGTTGAAAATATCGATCATACACCATAATTTCTGCCGCTTCACAGCCTGCTGAAAAACGATCCATAGTTTTTAGCCGTTCTTCGGTAAGCGAATCAAGCTGCTGTTCCAAATCTATCAAGGATCCGATAACATGAGCAAGTTCAAGCTCCGTTTCTTTTTCATGGTGTTTACGCAGTTCAAGTATTTTTTGCAAATTAAAGTGAAATGTTTTCATGGGGAATTTTCTCTCTTAATCGGATATTCAAGAATAACAAACGCAATTGCATACTCTTTTTCGTGACTCAGTGACAGGTGTACCGTTTGTGCGCCGCTTTTCTCAAAAACCCGGAGAGCGCTTTCAAAGAGTACGATGAACGGTTTTCCGTTTTGTTCACGGCGGACGGTAATATCCTTAAGCGATATACCGGCAAACCCGCTGCCAAGTGCTTTCGCAAAAGCTTCTTTTACTGCAAACCGGGAAGCTAAGACCCGTGAAAAATCAGTTCCAGCCGAGCGGGCAAACATTAAATCTTCGCTATGAAAAAAACGCTCTATCAAACCCGGTTGTCTGTTCCACCGTTCAAAACGGCTCACGCTGACTATATCAACTCCAATACCGTAGATCATAGTTCTTCTTCCGGTTCTTGATTCTCTTCTTCTGCTACCGGTGGTGCCGGGATTCTTTGAAAACTCAATGAAAGTTGTTCCGGTTCAATCCGTTGAATAGTGAGCGGTTCAATGGTCCGTGACACAGTTATTGGCAGTGTATAGGTACCTGATTGCCGAATGGACGACAGATCAATGAGTACAAGATCTGGTGGTGGAATCCATACTTCCATAGCATTTTGTGTTCCTTCAACATACAACCGTACTACTGCGGGTTGGTTCGACGTTATGCTTAACTCGTCTGCAAGTCCTCTCATAACAACTGCTAGATCAAGCTGTTTTTGGACAATAACTTCCCGGATAATGCCGCGGAATTCAGTGGTACCGTCGCGCTGGAAAACAACAAAAGGATTCACATTGAGAATATCAAGCGTAGTAATGAAATCTTCATTCCGACCGTCCAAATCAACGGCATCTGTCGAAAGTGACGAAATAGCAGAGAGTACCTTTGTTGGTCCATAGATTTGAACCTGATTTGGGGTGAGCGTAAACGAAACAAGCTCGTAGCCGTGAGCTACTGTTCCTTGAGTTACTGTAAAAATTGGTACTAATTTACCAGCTTGGTGATCAAGCTCAAGCGTTACTTCACCAGGAATAGGAGTCACTTCTAAAGGTTCAACATCTAATGCTGTTCCTTTTTTCCGAATTTGTACGGGCGTTTTAAAAATCCCAACAGCTGTATGGCTCTTTAAATCAAGGTACGCCTCAATGTCATCTTCCAAGATGTGACTGATCTCAGAACCGTTTCCTCGAAGCCGCAACCGAATCACTCGTGAATAGGAACTTGCAGGAATCATATTGTCAGGAGTTTCCACAACAAGCGGTACTGACAAGAACCGTTCCTCAAGACTACTAAGCCTATGAAATGCAAATATAACAACCGCAAGCGCTACTGAAAGCACTTTAGCAGGCCAGTTTTCTGTACACTTCTTTAAAAGATGACGTATATCAAAGGATATTTCTTGTTTTTTCAAAAAAACCTCTTAACCCGGCGGCCAATCAAAGGGGCGTCCCCCTAAAATATGAATATGAAGATGATCAACAGTCTGTCCGCCATATTCTTTACAGTTGATTACAAACCGTGCTCCTTTTTCTTCACATCCGAGTTCAACAGCCAATTGTTGAGCTTTGAAAAGAAGCTTGCCAAGGAGCTCTACATCTTCCTCATTTGTTTCCATAATGGTAGCTATATGGCGCCTCGGAATAACGAGACTATGCACCGGCGCCTGAGGTTGTGCGTCATAAAAAGCTACCATATCTGCATCTTCGTAGATTTTACGTACCGGCACAGTTCCTTCTGCAATATTACAAAAAATACATGAATCCATGCGGAAAGTATAGCATATCTACGGTCCCTTGTGGAGAGCTTGTTCAAGAGCGCTAATAAACCCTTCACTTGACTCTGTTGCTCCCGAAATAGCATCAAGATTAAAAGATTTTGTTGTTTGTACGTGATCGCACAGTGCTTCAATAGCTTCTCCGCCGATATAAGCGTCTTCATTGTGATCAACCGTGATATACACAAGAGTACCAGCATTGATTTCAAACGAAACACTGATCAAACCGTTGAATCCTTCTCCGGAACCTTCATATATTCCGTCATGGTAGTTTTCAAAATTGTAGTACGGAATTCCCGTACATGCATAGCATAATGATGCCAATAAACAAGTCATTAATCTCCTCATAAACCATCCTCCACTTGTATGTACATACAAAAGCAGTAGTTTTGATTCAATCTTGACTCCTGTTCGGTTTTATACTATTCTGTACGTCTATGCAAGGAGATTTTCGTGAGTATATATGATAAAGCTTCCCTTAAAACGATATGGATAAAACCTGCTCAAGCTGAACGAAAATGGTTTGTACTTGATGCTGCAGGACTTCCGCTTGGAAGGGTAGCTTCTCGCGCCGCAGCTATCGTACGCGGGAAAGAAAAAATTATTTTTGCCCCTCACCATGAGCTTGGGGATTTTGTTATAATTATTAATGCTGATAAAGTTGTAATTTCCGGGCGTAAAGCTACCCAAAAAATTTATTATCATCACACAGGGTATGTTGGAGGACTAAAATCAATAACATTTGATAAATTAATAGTTAAGCATCCAACATCACCGCTTGAGCTGGCAATTAAAGGTATGCTTCCAAAGGGACCACTTGGACGTAAATTAGCAAAAAACGTTAAAATATATGCTGGCCCGCAACATCCACACGCAGCACAAATTCCGCAAACACTTGGAGGGCTAGATTAATGGTTAGGACTTTAGGAATTGGAACTGGGCGACGAAAAACAGCAATTGCCCGTGTGTACATTCGTGAAGGTACCGGTTCAATAATAGTCAACGGTAAAAGTGTTGAGAAATATTTTTCACTCAATGAACAGGTTATTACGGTGCGTCGCCCTTTAGTGGTTACTGACAGTGAAGGTAAATATGATGTACTGATAAATGTTTACGGTGGCGGAACAAACGGACAAGCTGGTGCATGTCGGCACGGTTTAGCACGAGCGCTCTGCCAAGTCGATCTGGAATATTCTGCTCGATTACGGAAAAATGGCTTTTTAACCCGTGATCCGCGTATGGTTGAACGAAAAAAATATGGACAAGCTGGTGCGCGACGGCGTTTCCAATTCTCCAAGCGCTGAGATTGTATCTATTGCTCCGACCGGAATATATGATTCAACACAGTATCGGGTAAAACTTTCAGACGGTTCATATTTTATTATCAAAGGTGATTATTTTAATGATTCGCTCTTGAAAGGAACGATTGAATGTCTTCAGTTTGCAGAACAGTGTTCAAAAGCTGATAATGTTGCACGGAGATTAATTGCACGTTCCGAACAGTGTTCTGTACGGTTGGCTCATAAATTAAAGGCACGAGGTTTTCCTCCTCTCTGTATTCAGAATGTTATCGAACAACTAGAAAATCATAGATTAATTGATGACAATCGCTATGCGTTGCTATGGCTTGGCGCTCGAATGAGGCATAAAAGTGATTCTCCGCGGCAGTTATACAGTACCCTTTGTAATCGCGGTATTGCTCCTGAACTAGCTTCTAAAGTTTTGAAAGAATGTTTAAATAGAGAATGTGAATATACATTACTCAAAGCTTTTTTGAAAAAACATCCAATGTGCCGCCGCTTGAGACACGAAGGTTTTTCTTCAACAGCTATTAACCGTCTTCGCGAAGAAGGATATGTATGATTGCTTTTGTACTGTTGAGTTTTGTCGTTGTTCTTCATATAGATGCTCAAGAATTACCAAAACATCAAGGTTTTATAAACGATTTTGCTCATATTCTCAATGATTCAGAACAGTCAGAGCTTGAAGCAGTAGTTCAAACTTTAAAGGAAAAAACTGGTGTTGAACTTGCAGTTGTAAGCATTGATTCTTTTAAACCGTTTACTTCTCTCGAAGAGTATGCGGTTACCTTGTTTGAACAGTGGAAAATAGGGGAGCAAAGTGAAGATAACGGTATTCTTTTTATTGTGGCATTGAAAGAACGGAGAGTAAAAATTGAAGTTGGGTATGGTTTAGAAGGAATAATAACAGATTCTATTGCCGGGCGAATATTGGACAGTGCGATTGTTCCTGATTTTAAAAATAATAATTTCAGCGCGGGACTGATAAAAGGGACACACGCTATTGCAAACCGTATTACTCAAGCATACGGTAATGGTTCTCAAGAGAGTGATATCAAAGAAAAACCGTCAAACCAAGAGCTTATCGCAATATTAATATTTCTATTAACGGATTTTATGATAATCATCTATATAGCTTCGATAGTAAAAGGAAGGATAAAGCGTAGGAATGCTGGAACTGGTACCATTCCATACCAGTCCAACATGCCTTCAACTCATTATCCCCCAAGACCTTCACATGATTCTTTCAAGAGACCTTCAAGTGGCGGCAGTTCCCATAAGGGAGGTTTTGGAGGAGGTCATTCCGGTGGTGGAGGCGCCTCACGTAGTTTTTAACTAATAGGAGTCAAGCTTGACCGATTAGAATGGACTGTATACACTGTTGCTAACAGTTATCGACCGTCTAAGGAGTAGCAGCGCGCACTATGGCGACCCTTCAAGAAGGAATGAGGCTATTTCGGCTCAAACGTTGGGAATTAGCATTACGAGAATTTACCAGTATTAATCCCAACGATCTTGATAAGGAACAAGCGTCTGAATTGAGTTATTACCTTGGTCTCTGTTATACGCGGGTTGAGCGTTTTGAGGAAGCACTCAATTATCTTGAACAAGTTGTTACAAATGACAAAAACCCGTTGCGAGTTCAGCAATGTAGGGTAACGCTTGCATTTGTCTATGCATCAACAAAACGCGCTGAAATGGCTGAGGCAGAACTGAATAAATTAACAAGAACGGGTTTTACCTCGGCTATCCTCTATAATATTCTCGGTTATGCACTTTTTGCTCAAAATAAAGTACAAAAAGCTATTGAATTCTATAAAATGGCATTGGCGCTCGACAATAACAGTACCTCTGCACTTAACGGATTAGGTTTTGCGCTCGTTGAAAGCGGAACGGACATAGTGAGGGGTTTGCAACTGTGCCAAAAAGCTGCAAGTATGAAACCGCGAAACCCTACTTATCTTGATTCACTTGGTTGGGCATACTACAAAAACGGTAATGCTATTGAAGCTAAAAACTGTCTACGGCAGGCATTAGAATTAGCGCCACAACAACGAGAAATTCGGCGTCACAGTAAAATTGTAGCCGGAAATGGAGAATTTAATTGAAAAAACTCACAAGAATCATCATAGTACTTGCATTTCTTTCTGCGGAAAACATAAACAGTCAAGAAGTTCTTGATATGAATGCTATTACTGCCCGTGATGAATTTCGTGTTGGAGTTCAAGCTTTCAACCGTTTTGCTTACAATGAAGCGATTTTGTCGTTTGAACGGGCGCTTTCTTTTCGTCCAGACGAAGTGTTGTACCATGAATGGTTAGGTCGTGCGTACTATCAATCAGGTCTGGAAGGGGCCGCATTAAGCCAGTGGCAGATTGCAGCCGAAAATTACGATAGTACTTCAACCGAAGCTTTAATGCTTGCAAGCCGTATTGAAACAGTAAGAAACCGTCGGAGTTGGCTTCCATTGATTGGCTCGACCGGCAGATATGTTGAATCAGGACAGTATCCAGGACAAGAAAATAATATAACTTTTTTCAGGCAACCCACAGCAGTACTTCCGCTTGAAGATGGAAACACATGGATAGTCGCATACGGTTCTAATGAATTAGTTCTTATGGATCAAAACGGTCTTATCAAAGCCAGACGACGGGGACCGGTCAACGGATTCGATCGCCCCTATGATTTGGTACGTGGACTCGATGGGCGTATGTACCTCTCAGAATTTCGTGGTGGGCGGGTCAGTATTCTTGATAAAGACGGTATATGGCTAGGGTATATCGGCTCAAAAGGACGTGGAGAAGGGCAATTTGTCGGACCGCAAAATTTGGCAGTTGATGACGAAGGATATATCTATGTTGTTGATTATGGGAATCAACGTATTGAAAAATTTGATCCGGACGGAACGTTTATCTTCAGTTTTGGTACAAAAAGTCCAACGTTTCCTGGATTTTTATCTCCAACTGGCATAGCTGCACAGTATGGACGAATATATGTGGCAGATAATATCTCAAATCAAATTGCTATATTTGATCGGAACGGCACTTATCGCGGACTTTTAGTTTCTTCAGGTCTGAACGGTCCGGAAAGTTTGAAATTCCTTGAAGACGGTCGGCTTCTCGTTGTTGATACAAATCGGCTTCTCGTTGTTGAGCCACAATCGGGCATAGTCACCGAAGTAGGATTGACCGGTAATGATCGGGTTAAAGTTACCAATGCCGCTGTAGGACAAAATGGCAATATTTTGGTGAGTAATTTTGTTGCAAATGAAATCGGCGTTATGACTGGAATTGACGACATGGCTTCTGGGTTATTTGTTCAAATAGATCGGATAATATCGGACAGTTTCCCTTTAATAACCGTAGATATTTCCGTCTATAATCGCTCACGGCAGCCTATTATTGGTTTAGATCATAGAAATTTCTTTATCAGTGAAATGGGTTATGATGTTACAAATCAAACATTTATTGGGGCAGGCTCTATAGGAACTCGTGCAAGTGTATCTATTCTCGTAGAACGTTCCGAAAAAACTACTACATTATCCAATGATATTGCAGTTGCTCTTCGCGATATTAACGCACATCTTAATGGAATGCGCATTGTTTCTGTTGTATCTGCTGGACATCAACCAACCAAAGAAAATATTAGCGGTGACGCACAGGGAATTTTTTCTCCTAGCGGTATTCAAGCACTTGCACGAGGTAGTACTGACAGTTACAGTCCACGGTGGCGTTTTGACCTTGGACTCCGCCTTGCTGCAACAGATCTTCTTGCCAATGAACAAAAACGAGCAGTTATATTTATTAGTTCTGGGACATTGGGAGAATTAGCTCTTGAACAGTACGGTATATCCGATCTGACTGCTTATTTAGCTAACAATAATATTGCTTTATACGCGGTTATAGTTGGCGGTGCGCCAGTCCAAGAAGATATTCGTTATCTGTGTACTCAGACGGGAGGGCAGGTAGTATCGTTGTACCAAAATGAGGGTATAGGTCCGGCAATTCAAAATATTGTGAATCAAACGAGTGGTTCCTACCGTTTTACCTATACATCGCGACTTAGAACAGATTTTGGAAGAGCTTATCTTCCCGTTGAAGTTCAAGTATACCTTATGGAACGTTCAGGACGTAATGTTCTTGGTTATTTTCCTCCATTGGAATAAACATGCAAATTATACTTTTCACGCGACTGTACAATACCGTGGCTAACCGAACCACAAGCAAGAGGGACGATCGAATGGACAATAGTAAATCCGTCAACTTCAGGCGCTTGACCGTAAGTTCTTCCAATATAAATTCCCTTGTCGATTTCTCGCTCGATTAATACAGCAACAGTGGTACCTATTAATTGGTCAAGATGCGAAACAGTAATAGCGACTTGTTTTTCTTCAAGCATTTGCTTTCGTTTTAGTGCGAGCTGCTTAGGTACATGGTGGCTTAAACAGTAGGCCGGTGTTCCTTCTTCACGAGAATAACAAAAACAACCAAGCCAATCAAGAGAAACTGTCTTTTGAAAGCGAAGTAACGTACGAAAATCACGTTCTGTTTCGCCCGGAAACCCAACTAAAAACGTCGAACGAATAACAGCATTCGGCACTTGAGTTCTAATCTTTTCTATCAGTTGTATATACGAGGTACTTGTACCGTGCCGGTTCATAGAATCGAGCATTGTTCCTGAAGCATGCTGTAAAGGAATATCAAAATAGGGGAGGAATCGTGGCTCCTCACGGTAATAGAGAAAAAGAGAATCTGGAATATGATCAGGGTGTAGATACAACAACCTTAACCAAAATTTGTGTGGAAGTGTTGCAATTTTCTCCAACAGTATGGGTAATTCTTGTTTTCCTCTGTCCATGCCAAAAGAAGCAGTATCCTGTCCCACCAAACAAAGTTCATAGATACCTCGTTCAAGAAGTGTCTGACACTCCGATACAATATCGTCAATCGGTCGGCTGCACAGTTTACCGCGGATTAACGGAATAGCGCAAAAACTACAATGATTGTTACACCCTTCAGTGATTTTAACGTAGGCAGAACCGAGAGACGAAAGGAGTGGACGGTTTCCTTTGTCAATGTGCGACGGAGCGCCAGCTCCCAACGCTGTGACAATTTGCTCCGGATTTCCAGTACCGAAAAGAATAGTTGCTTCAGGAAGTATTTTTTCTAATTCATGTTTATACCGTTGAGCTAAACAACCTGCTAAAACGATCTTTTTATAGGGATACTGTCGGTGATAATTAAGAACCGCGTTTATTGATTCACGCTTAGCAGATTCAATAAACGCACAAGAATTAATAATAATATAATCAGCCTCTGCACATTCAGATGTTTGCCACCCTGCTTCATTAAGAGCAGCCATCATAGATTCTGCATCAACCTGATTTTTCGCACAACCAAAAGGATCTAAAAAGTAATGATTAGCGATTCTTCCGCTCCTCGAGCGTTTTGCATTCAACACACATGAGAGCATAAGGAATTGCTTCCAGCCGACCTTCTGGAATATTTTTACCACACTTGATACAAAGACCATATTTACCCTGCTGAACGCGAGTTAGAGCAGATTCAATGAGTCTTAACTGTTTTATATCCTGTGAACTGAGTGTTCCAATTAATTCTCGATCAATGTCATCAGAAGCAGTATCAACCACATCCTTTGGTGTCATACCTTCGGTAATTGCTTTAAAATCGCTATTATTAACCATGATTTTTGAAATAATACTCTGCTTCATATCAAGCAGAGATTGTTCCATCCTCGCGAGAAAACCCTGATCCATATTTAACCTGCTTTATTATAGATACCGCGACAGTATGTAGTAATTGCTTCAATACTTTCAAGACTTTTCTTCAACATTTCCATAGACGTTGCCATTAAGTTTTCGGTCTTTGTTGCTTCAGAAGAGATCGCTGCTGAAGAATTCTTAGCGCTTTCTGCAACAGAGCTGAATTTCTCCATTTCGTCCTGAATAAATTTACCCTCTGTAACTGTTTTTCCGGAATTATTTAGTACTTCCTGCGAGACTTGCTTAATACTTTCTAAACTGTCAATGATTTTTGATATAGTACCTGTCTGTTTGTTAACTACATTAAGTATTTCACGTTCACTCGTTGCAACATTGTTCATTGAATCAAAAATAGTGTCAAATGATTGATTGGTGTGATCTGTTGTTTTTACTGCAAGATCGATAGAATTTTTAAGCTGTTTCATATTTTCATTAATAATTTTTGATTGCTGACTTGAATTTTCAGCAAGCTGACGAATTTCGTCAGCAACAACCGCAAAACCACTTCCGGCACTTCCCGCATGTGCGGCTTCAATTGCTGCATTCATAGCGAGTAAATTCGTTTGACTTGCAATAACATTAATAACCTTATTAGCTTCAAATACATTATTCGATTGACTTTCAAGTAATTCAACAGTTTCTTTAAGCTTCAAAAGATCGCTTCGCCCCATTCCTACGTTGTTATTGAGCGTGTCACAATCATTGGTACTTCGTTGAAGACTGTCTGCAATAGAACGAATAGTTCGCATAATTTCTTCAATAGTATTAGAGCTTTGTGTGATATTACTTGTTTGTTTCGTAATAGTATCATTTTGGGATTTCAGTGTTTGACTAATGGTCACAATCCGTGACAGAATACGCGAAGCGCTCGTATTTTGATCATTAATTACGTCGCGGATAGCTGCGGTTTCTTTTGTAATTTTCGAAATAGAACTGTTTGACTTTTCCATTGATTGTTGAAGAGTTTTTATATTTGTTTCAACTTGTTGATTACCGTTTCTAATTTTATCGACTAACGTATTTAAATAATTGAGGAGCGTATTAAACGCTGTGCTTAATTTTCCCATTTCATCGTCATTCACTTCAAGCTGGACAGAAAGGTTCGTTTTCCCCTCAGCTAATTGCTGCATTGCTTCCAGAATGTTATTGAGCAAGGTTGATATTTTTTTTCCGGTAAAAAAAAGCAAACCGAATCCAAGACCTATTTCAATAATATTAGAGAATGCGATCAACCATAAAGGAGTTCTTTCATTGCCTAACCATTGAGCTATTAAGATTACAGCTACTATATAAACGACCCAGGGGACTCCAATTGTTCCTATAAATGTATGACGAAATATTGTTCGTGATAGCACAATACAGACACCAAGAGAAATTAACGCTAAGCCACCACTAATGAGGAGTCTAAAAAGTTCCTGTCTGTCCATTCTTGCCCTCCAAAAAATTGTTAACGCAGAGAACTTGCCTCTTGTTTTGTTGCTCTCTGCCAGAATTGGCTCCGACCAATTCCTAAAAATAACTCGCCGCGTACTTCTAACGTGTCAACTTTGTACCGGTTTCCATCTGCTGGATGAAAAGTAATTTTGCATTGATACATATTACCATCTTCTGGATTAATAATATTACCACCACTCCACTGACCACTTCGATCCATTTTCATACCAAAAATCCACGGTATTTCTCCGACAACCTTCATGGTCCGTATATCACCCCGAATCGGAAAACCTTTATAACTTGTTTTGCACTTTGATGCTAATTCTGTTTGCGGTTTACCGTACAATGATAAGATTTTTCCCTGCAGCACACCATTAACGGCAGTTAATTCCCACCCGGCTGTTTGTTTACCTGTTTTTTCGTCCCAGCTAACCCAGTAGCCTTCAACTACATCTGCAGCAAAACAATTCGCCGCAACCAAACATAACATAATACAACCATTAACTAGTTTCTTCATAAAGACTCCTTTTGTCAAGACCCTCGTACTCAACAGTACGTACTCTTCACAACTATCAATTTGACATTTATTCTGATATATGTCAACATCATAGAGATGATTGCATTCAAATCTTGCGAGATTGGGAAACTCTTGACAAAAAAGAATCTCATTGTTACACTCCTGTATATTTTCTATACAGTTGCAATATTTTAAGGAGCGTATGTATGATAGATCCTTTTATCCTCAAAATACAACGAGTATTAAGTTATATTAATAATAAATATAAAGCATTTATGTTTGAAATTTTTGCGCGCTGCGAATCGCTTAATGCGGTAATTAATTATCTTAATACTACGTTTAATCGTGTGGCTGCCGTTTTAAAACGCGCTACCTTTTCTTTTCAAGAAAGCAGTAAAGTATTTGTGAGTACTTTTAAAGAAAACAATGAGTGTGTAAAAGGTATAGATAAAAATTTCAAAGCAATTGACGACCGTTTTGAAAGCTCCCTTACCATTACTGAAGATCTGCATGGAATCGCAAAAATAACCGGTGATAATCTTTCGGTGATCAACAATATCACTGAAATTACTAATATTCTTGCACTTAATGCTTCTATTGAAGCGGCACGAGCCGGGGTAGCGGGAAAAGGTTTTGCAGTTGTTGCTTCGGAAATCCGCAAACATGCAGTTACTACAAAAGATGCTGTTGATAATATTTCTAAAAATATCAAAAACCTTATCTCACAAATTAATAATTTATCAGAAATAATGAATGTTATGAAAAAAGAAGTTCACGAAGGAAAAATATTAATTGCAAAAATTGTTGAAATCAATGATAAAGAACATCAAGCACTTGATTCTATCACTTCTGATATCAATGAGCTTGAACAAACTGCCAATGAATATACAAAATTTGAGGGAATACTGTCTGCAATGGTTGAACAATCGACTACGTCAAAAACAGATATTGGGAAAATGCTCACGGTTTTCCAACAGAATTTAGATGACATTGAAGAATTCAAAGATATATATTAATGTTTGCTCCATTCTAGTAACTGATTTCTGCTTCAATGAGTAACTGGAATCGGTTCCAATGAGCAACCGGAATCAGTTCCAATGAGCAACCAGTATCAGTTCCAATCTGAATCAAACGGGTATGACTAAGGGGACAGACCTCTAATAAAACGGATATGACTGAAGAGACATACCCGTTAGTAAAAATCTATCAGTTTGGGTACCACTTTCAAGTTCCAATGAGCAACCGGTTCCCGCTTCAATGAGTAACCGGTTCCGGTTCCAATGAGCAACCGGTATCCGCTTCAATGAGCAACCGGTACCCGCTTCAATGAGTAACCGGTACCCGCTTCAATGAGTAACCGGTTCCGGTTCCAATGAGCAACCGGTTCCGGTTCCAATGAGCAACCGGTTCCGGTTCCAATGAGTAACCGGTTCCGGTTCCAATGAGTAACCAGTATCGGTTCCAATCTGAATCAAATAGGTATGACTAAGGGGACAGACCTCTAATAAAACGGATATGACTGAAGAGACATACCCGTTAGTAAAAATCTATCAGTTTGGGTACCACTTTCAAGGTAGATCGGGTATCCTGATTCAACTAACGGTCGGTACCCTCAGCAACTAACGGTCGGTACCCTCAGCAACTAACGGTCGGTACCCTCAGCAACTAACGGTCGGTACCCTCAGCAACTAACGGTCGGTACCCTCAGCAAC
>JAISSB010000013.1 GCA_031273325.1 Treponema sp.
GCTATTGCTGATGACTCGACAGGCTTCGTGTCCTCTAGGGACACACCCCGACTGTCCATCGGCGGTTTTTTGCTAAACGCCACTATATTCATAGCGGCATTCAAATCCCTTTTAGAATACATCACAACTAATATATAGTGTCAAGCGATTTTCTTGAAATATTTTCTTGACATGATATTCTGAAGAACAATTTTTTTCAAAAATTGGTTGCGTATATCCTCACCCTAAAGAGCGAGGCTTTACACAACTGTTTGGTAAAATCAGCTGCTTTTGGTCGCTTTCAAGAATGGGGACAGATCTCAAAAAAAGATATTGGCTAAAGGAAGGTATCACGGTATGGTATTTTACGGAGGGCAAAAACATTTTTTTATAATCTGCTTTTATACGTGTTTTTTAAAGAGAGCCGTAGTCAGGTATATTTTGGCACGCTGAACTGACTACGGGTTTTGTACACGTAGTACGTGATAAACATAGTATAAAAATACCAAAACAGTCAACGTATTACGTGTTCTCCTCTTTACACAGAAATCTGTCGTATGGCGGATTTATGTTTTCTTGAGGAGGACTCTCTATGAAAAAGAGTCTTTATCTTGGATTTGTCACCCTTGCTGTGGCAATGACTGTAGTATTTACCGCATGCAAGGACGACGAACCCGAACCGCCCGCACCCACATTTACCGTAGCCTTTAACACCGGTGACGGCGGTCCGACCGTAGCGTCAAAAACTGGTGTTGCTTCTGGTTGCGAAAATCGACGCACCGATGTTCCCACGAAAGCCGGTTTTGACTTTGGCGAAAGATGCAGACTTCGAAAATGAATGGGTCTTTGCTACCGACACTTTAACAGCAAGCATCAGCTTTACGCAAAGTGGACAGCAACACCGGCGGACGAGACAGCTCCGGCTTTGACTGCCGGAACACCTGTACCAAGCGCAGACGGTGGAATTATAAAGTTCACATCAGATGTTCTCGAAATTGAGTTTACTACTATAGCTTCCGAATGGAATATTTTTATAAGCTGATTTATTTCGGCCGGCATAAAGGCAGAGCATCCATACTCTGCCTTTTTTGTTTATAACGGGGACAGACCTCTGAGCTAAACAGGGACAGACCCTCAAGAAAACGGGGGACAGACCCCCGAATAAAGACAGATTCCCGACCAATGGGGACAGACCTCAATGCCGCACACAAGTAAAAGCAGATGCTTTTAATGCTATGTAGTAAATAAGGGATTAATTCCACTTAATGACAAGTATGCTTAAGGGTGTGTTCGACGTCATCGATGATATATTCCGGAGTTGACGCACCACTGGCAATTCCAACAGTTGCATAGTGATATATCTCTTGAGGTATTTCTTGTGCTGATTCAATAAGGTAAGCAGTTTTTCCCTGTTGACGGGCTTTTGTAAGAAGCTTCACGGTATTTGCTGAAGATTTTCCTCCAATAATAAGGAGTGCATCCACATGACTACACAGGCACTCCAACGCTTGTTGACGGGCTATCGTTGCACTGCAGATACTGTCAACAACTTTTAACTGGGGAACATACACACGAATCTCTGCGGCTATGGCTTCAAATGTTTTAAAGTCAAGCGTGGTTTGCCCAATGCATGCTGTTTTTTGCGGGAGTTGATGAGCAATCGTAGCAACGTCTGATATATGTTCAACAATGAACGCTTGGGGAGCATAGCCGCGCAGTCCAATAATTTCGTCGTGCGCGGCATCTCCAGCCAAGACAATACAGTACGACTGTGAACTCAGAGACAACGCTGCACACTGATTCTGTTTTACCCGAAGACACGTCGCATCAACTATCGAAGCTCCCCGAGCGCGAAGTTCAAGGATTACTGAAGGAGCAACACCGTGGGCGCGAATGCATACTGTTGCTCCCGTGAGATCTGGAAGGTTATCCAGCGTTAATGGCACGATACCGCGGGAATATAGCGTTTGTTGGATGATAGGATTGTGAATCAGTGTACCAAATGTGTAAAGCTTCTCGCTTTGTGCCGACTCAAGGAGTTCAAGAGCCCGCCGAACACCGGGGCAGTACCCTTGAACAGTCGAGCGGATAATGTGCATTTAAGCTTTAACAGGTACCGCCTCAACCGGTAGCTTTCGTTTTGCGTGCTTTTGCGCTCGCGCATCCCAGAAGAAAACAAAGCCGGACGCAATAAAGATTGTGGAATACACACCAGAAATCATACCGATGATCAATGCAAGGGCAAAATCTTTCATAGAACCGGTCGTGAAGATAAATAACGAAAGAACTGCTAAAAGGGTCGTTACCGTTGTGATAATCGTGCGCCCCAAGGTTTCTGTGATAGAACGGTCTAATACAGTGGAAAGCGGATCTTCCGGATAAAGGCGCCGCGTCTCACGGATCCGGTCAAAGATAACGATAGTATCGTTGATAGAATAGCCTAAAATAGTTAAGATCGCTGCAATCGTCGTCGTATTAAATTCCATACGCGACCACGCTATGAACGCAATAACAATCAATGAGTCATGAATAATAGCAATGACCGCTCCAATGGCAAATTGAGGTTTGAAACGAATTGACGCATAGATAAGAATAATGACCAGCGTCAATGCCATCAAAATGCCTGCTTGATTGGTCAACTCCTTTGAAAACCGTGATTCAACATAACGCGCACTCGTTACGGCAATCTCTCCGTCCCCAAACGTCTGCTCCAAAGTATTCATAATGTTGATTTGTGCTTCTTCGCCCTTCCCTATAACTTCCGAATCTCCCATACGGATCATAAAACGCCGGTCGGCAGGTTCCCCCAACACTTGAACTGACACTGTTCCAAGTTGAGATAAACTCTCACGAACCCGTTCTATACCGATAGGTGCTGCGTCAACCGGGAGATAGTGAAAGACAAACGGCGTTGTATTGAGTTGCGGGCTTCCTTGCGTACTTTCTACTATGCGGTATGACGGTGCGTCTGCCGGTCCAATAACCGTTGCTGAACAGCCTTCAATCTGACTTTCTATAGCTTGAGTGATAGATTCAATCGTCGGATAGCTATTAAAAGGAAAGGGATAGCTGAGTTCATTAACACTGGCTCCGGAAATAATAATCTCTATCTGCGAACGGTTCATTTCTAATGTCGCATTACCGGCGCCGTCATAGGTCAAGGAAAAAGACGAAGGAGCAAATTGAATTTCCTGAATAAGACCGGCTTGAAAATCAATACCGAGATTAAAGCCGCCTTCTCCAGAGAGCGCAAAATACCCATAGCCGGCTAATCCGAAAACAATGATAAGAGACGAAATAATAGCTGTGCGTTTAAAATATTTGGAAAAATGTATGATTCGCTGCATAGATGATCTTTAAGCTGCCTCCACAGGATCTATTGATTTCCAACTCACCGATAATGTTTTACTGCCGATAATATCAGTTTCAAAATCAAAAATGAGTCTCGACACAAAAAGTGCGGTAAATACCGAAGAAAATACCCCAACAGCTAAACTGACGGCAAAACCCCGAATGGGACCGCTTCCAAGCTGTGAAAGGAATAAAGCTGCTATAAATGTGGTAATATTTGAATCCATAATTGCCCAAAATGCTTTATTAAAGCCGGCGTCAACCGCAGCTTTCCGCTTTTTCCCCAGGAGTAATTCTTCTTTCATACGTTCAAAAATAATAACATTCGCATCAACTGCCATACCAATCGTTAAAACGAATCCGGCAATACTTGGCAGCGTTAAAGTAAAATTAAAAGCCGATAACACACTAAACATAATATAGATGTTAAGAACCTGTGCAACGACCGCATTGATACCGGCTTTGCGGTAATAAAAAAGCATAAACAGCATAACGATGAGCAAACCGCCGATGAGCGCATACAATCCCTGACGGATAGTATCGCTTCCCATTGAAGCGCCGATAGACTGTTGGGTAATGACATCTAATTCAACGGGTAATGCGGCAGTTCTTAATGTTAAAGCGATATTCTCTGCTTCTTCTGCTCCAAAACCCGTCAATCGGACTGATTCACGAATTGCAGCTTGAATAGTAGCCTGCGACTTTACCCGATCGTCAAGCACAATTGCCAGTACTTTTCCAACATTTGCTGACGTTAATTGGTAAAAGGTATCACCGCCTTCAGAGTCCAAAACAAAGGTTACTTCAGGTTTTCCGCTGATCGAATCCCGCTCAACAATGGCACTTTGAATATGGTTACCGTCTAAGCCGACTTCTTTCTTAATGGCAGTATATCCGGTAAATTGGTCTAAACCGTAGCGGTCTTTCGTGTACACTCCCCGGATTAGAACGTCACTTGGAACAATGCTGCTATCTATTAAATCCCCTTTTGAGTCAAACGTCGTTAAGGGATTAGCCTGATAGTACGTATTAAACGCCGCGGTAGCTTCAGTATCAACGATGTGAAAATTTAAACTGCCCCGCCCCATAATAATCGAATTGATTCGTTCCGGATCTGCGCGTCCAGGAATTTCAACATAGATTTGATCGGTTCCTTGGCGCCGAATCACCGGTTCCACTAAGCCAAACTGATCGATTCGATTGTTGAGAACTTCTAACGCTCTATTCACCGCATCGTCACGATCGACTTCCGTTATCGGACGTCCTAATTTTTCACTGAGTGCAGTCATATCCGCTTGAAGCACAATACTTAAGCCGCCCGAAAGATCGAGTCCGAGGTGAACAGCATTCTGTTGTACCGCTTTCAGGCTGAACACACGGTCGCTGTATAGTTTTTCTACCGCTTCCAGCGCTTCACGTTGACTTGCAAATACAGACAGTACAGCTTGAGAATCCCAGCGTTCAGGATTTTTTAATTTTGCATTTTTTGCTTCTTTTTTAGCTATTTTTGTAATAGCATCCAGATCAAAAGGTACCGCCTCACCTGCGCGAGCGCTTTCAAGAAGCCGCAGTATATCTGCTTGAGCTTTCTGTGAAGCATAACTTCTGATCTGTTCACGAGAACTCAAAGCTAACACTTTATCTTCGGGGGCTATCAAAAAGTACCAGCGCACCGTCGGCCATAAAAAAATAAAACAAACTGCAATCACTAAGACAATGATCGAAAAACGATACCGTTTACTCATATGCGAAAAAAGTACTCCTTCGTAGTAATGATACAGTATAGCACAGCTTAAGACTAGGGTACAATACAGTTCTTAGCGATTCGCTTCAACAAGGACAGACCCATGAATAAAGACAGATTCTCTTATCAACGGGGACAGACCTTGAATAAAGACAGATTCCTACCAACAGAGACAGACCCTGAATAAAGACAGATTCCTACCAACGGGGACAGACCTCTCTGAATAAAGACAGATTCTCTTACTAACGGGGAAAGACCTTGAATAAAGACAGATTCTCTTATCAACGGGGACAGACCTCTGAATCAACAGACAGATTCTTACTAACGGGGACAGACCTCTAAATAAAGACAGATTCTCTTATCAATGGAGACAGACCCCTGAATCAACAGACAGATTCTTACTAACAGAGACAGACCTTGAATAAAGACAGATTCTTACCAACGGGGACAGACCTCTAAATAAAGACAGATTCCTATCAACGGGGACAGACAGACCCCAAAAAATTTAAAAGATGATATTGACAAACGGAAGGTAGCACGGCATAGTATTCTACAAACAGCAGAACTACATGAGTTAAGAGTCCCGTTTCATGAGTAAAAAGATTCTCCCCATGAGCAAAAACATTTTCCCCATGAGCAAAAACATTTTCCCCATGAGCAAAAACATTTTCCCCATGAGCAAAAAGATTCTCCCCATGAGTTAAGAGTTCTGCTTCATGAGTTAAGAGTTCTGCTTCTTGAGTTAAGAGTTCCGCTTCTTGAGTTAAGAGTTCCGCTTCTTGAGTTAAGAGTTCCGCTTCATGTATGTTTACTCGCTTAATCCTGAAAGTAAGGCGAAATAAATAAAGTTAATAATACTGTTTTGAAAAGTATTGTCTTTGAGAGCTTCAAGGGTTGCAGGAGAATTTTTCCAACTCTCCATAAATGCCCGTATATCCCGCTTTTTAATGGGAAGGCGTTCTGATACCAGAATACATTTTTCTCTGTCATGGTAGAAGCTGAAGGAAGTTCCCGAAACAGCAACACGGAGGTCGGTTAATATGTCCCGTTCAACGCGGGCAAGAAGGAGCGCAAGTACACTTGGATGGTCGGGAGTTGGATCATGAAATTTCCTGAATTGAGCATAGTCCCACTGTTCAAATGGGATGAGAACACGGCTGATCAATTCTTGAGATTTGAGTTCATTTTTGATTGAAAGGAAGCGGGAAGCGGGAATACGGCGCGGAGGTATAGTTCCGGAACGTATCTCATAACTTGCTCCAAGTGCAACAAGCGGCGCTATTAAGTCACCGTTGCACGCAATGTTACCGCCAATCGTTGCAAGATTTTGGATATAAATATCTGCAACTTCGTTAATACACTGCAAAAGAACGGTAGGGACTATTTTTCCCAGTGAAGCGATCCGGCTCAGTGATACCATAGCACCTAATTCAAGAAACCGTTCGGTACGATCGATTTTTTGCAGTTCTTCCATTCTATCCAATAACAAAATAGTTTCAGGAAACTCTGGTATACGTTTAGCTTGAAAATGCAAGAGTTCGGTAGCTCCTGCTATTATCACTGCTTCTGGAAATCTATTCCAAAAATTAAATAAATTGGGGAAGGTATTCGGCGAGAAAATCCCCCTAGACGTGTTCATAACTTCTCTGTTGAAGCTTATCGGCAGCCATTGAAACGCCTGCGACAAGTGAATCCGGTTCCGTACATCTACAACGGATCCCTTCAAAGTAAAACAAAATTTTTTGAGGACTCGGACGGGGATCTTTTGTTAAAAGTGCAGCTGTTGCAACAATTTTCCCCGGAGTGCAAAAATCGCAGCCTATACCGCCAACGTTTGAAAAAGCTTCAATAATTGCATGGTACTCAGGTTGTTTCGCAAAATATTCAATAGTAATGACAGTGCTTCCATTGAGCCGAAAAACGGGAACTAAGCAAGCTTTAACGGCTTCACCGTTGAAAAATACAAGGCATGAACCGCACAGTCCACTTAAACAACCTTGCTTAGTTTCTCGTAAAGAAAGCGTCGTTCTGAGTAAATCAACTAACCTACTGTTAACGTCAACTTCGATGTGTAATTCTTCTTCATTGAGAATGAAATTAATTCTCATAGTTCAAATCCGTGGAAAGAATCTATTATTTTTCTAAAATAGTAAGTAATTCTACTTTAAAAATAAGTACGGAATAGGGAGGAATAACTTCGGCAATACCTTGAGGTCCATAAGCTAAATGAGAAGGAATATATAATATTATCGTCCCTCCTTCCTGTATTAACTGTAACCCTTCGGAAAAGCCTTGAATGATACTGTCCAACTGGAATTCTTCCGGTGCGCCGCGTGCGTACGAACTGTCAAAAATAGTTCCCTGAGGAAGTTTTCCTTCATATTGAATACTCACCGTGTCTTCGATAGTTGGTTTATTTCCCGTGCCTTCAGCAATAATTTCATACTGTAAACCGCTTGCAGTGGTTTTTATCCCTTCTTTTTGGGCATTCGTTGCAAGAAATTGCTGTTCTTCTGCTTGAAATTGTACGTTTCGTTCAGCTTCAATAACATTAAAAGCATTCCGTACAAGCGCAACTGCTTCTTCTACATCAAAACGCGGATTCCCCTCAATAGTTTCCCGGAGCCCTCGCGCAAAAGCGGCATAGTTAATATCCAAACCGCTTTCTTTGAGATCTTCTCCAATGAGCATACCCATAGCGTAACTGTTATCAGTTTTAGACACTACCTGTTCTGCTTTGCCGCTTGCAAAAGCGGCACCCACGACACAACTGCCAACTAAAAATATCCACACTGCTTTTTTCACAAACATCTCCTAAAATTAATAGCCTATTCTTCAACAGGCGGTTCAACGATAGATAATAATTCTACTTTAAAGATAAGGGTTGCATAAGGAGGGATACTCATACCAGCTCCGCGCACACCATAGCCAAGTTCTGAAGGAATATAAAAATTGTACGTACTTCCAACCGGCATCAATTGAATACCTTCTGCCCAGCCAGGAATGACCCCATTCAACGGAAATTCGGTAGGCTCTCCCCGGTTATATGAACTATCGAACACAGTATCATTTATAAGCTTTCCCTCGTAGTGAACCTGTACCGTATCTTGTTCTTGGGGATACGGTCCGGACCCTTCAACGACAACTTCATATTGCAAGCCGCTTGCCGTCGTTTGAATACCGGGTTTTTCTTTGTTTGCCGCTAGAAATTCCGTTTCTTCCTGTTTCAATGATTCATTTTGTTTGTTCGCTGCTTCAGTATACGTCGTCCTTGCTTTGTCTATAGCTTCCTCAAGAGAAAACCGTGTCGGCTTTTCTTCAACATACTCTTGAAAGCCTTTTTTTAATTCCTCATAATTAAACGGTATATTCATACCCTTAAAATCTTGTGCAAGCAACATACCAAAAGCGTAACTTGAATCGGTTTGGGTACTTGAACTGTCAGAAGCTGCTGTTTGTGCTTTACATGCGGAAAATGTTAACACTCCAACAAAGATAATGATTAAGCTTTGTTTCAAAATAACTCCTCAGCATACTGTAGCTACTTTAAGAGAGACCTGTCAAGAGAGCTACCCTTGCCGAAAGATAATCCTTTTTTGTATTTTCAATAAAAAGAGGAGGAATTACATGGCACAACACCAATTTCAAACCGAAGTTCACAAACTATTACACCTGATCATTCACTCACTGTATTCGAACCGTGATATTTTCGTACGGGAACTTGTTTCAAACGCGTCAGACGCACTCGACAAATTAAAATATCTTACCGTGGCGGAGGACGCATATAAGTCGCTGAGTTTTGAACCGCGCATTGATATACATTTTGACTCTGATGCAAAAACATTTACTATTTCAGACAACGGTATTGGAATGAATGAAACCGATTTGGTTGAATCTCTTGGAACCATTGCACGGTCGGGAACTCGCTTATTTTTAGAGAAAATGACCGAAGAAGCACGGCATGATTCAAATCTCATTGGTCAATTTGGCGTTGGATTTTATTCTGCCTTTATGGTTGCGGATACTATTGAAGTTTTAAGCAAAAAAGCTCTGGATACGTCCGCATGGAAGTGGACAAGTGACGGCAAGGAACATTATACCGTTGAAGGTTCTACCCGTGATAGTCAAGGAACAACCATTATACTTCACCTCAATGCTGAAGGGCTTCCCTATGCAAATCAGTGGAAAATCGAAGAATGTATTAAAAAGTATTCAAATCATATTGCTTTTCCCATTTATTTAACGTACCAAGCTAAAGAGTATGACGATCAAGGTAAAGAAAAATCATCTGCTTTGAAAACAGAACGTATTAACAGCGGCACAGCTCTGTGGAAACGACCAAAAACAGCATTAAGCGACGAAGATTATAATGAATTTTACAAACAAATTGCCCATGATTCTGAAAATCCTCTTATGTATATACACACAAAGGCTGAGGGTACTTTAGACTATACAACATTATTTTATATCCCTCAAAAAGCTCCCTACGATATGTACCACGCTGATTATCAGCCTGGAGTAAAATTGTACGTCCGTCGTGTTTTTATTACCGATGATGACAAAGAATTAATGCCGACATGGTTACGGTTTGTGCGGGGAATTATTGATTCTGAGGATTTGCCACTCAATGTAAGTCGTGAAATTTTGCAGCAAAATAAGATTCTTACAAATATCCGGAGTGCTTCAGTTAAAAAATTACTCAATGAATTTAAAATCATGTCTGAGAATAATAAAGAAAAATATGCAACATTTATTGAACAATTTAACCGTCCCCTTAAAGAAGGTTTGTACCAAGATTTTACCAATCAGCAGGCATTATTATTAGAGCTTGTTCGTTTTAAGAGTACGGCGGTTGACGGAAGGACAAGTCTTGAAGAATATAGCTCACGGATGCCGCGAGGAAGAAAATATATTTATTATATTGCAGGTACAGACGAAAAAACGCTTCGCGCTTCCCCATTATTGGAAGCATACCGTGAACAAAATATTGAAGTACTCATTATGGACGATGAGATTGACGACATCGTTATTCCTGCTGTCGGTAAATATAAAGAATGGGAATTCCGTTCGATTAATCGCGCCGGGGCAGATGAAGAATTAAAAGTAAAAGGAACGAGCGAATCGGAAAAAGTTGCCCAACCTATTGCCGAAAAGATTAAAAAGACATTGGGGGATCGGGTAAAAGATGTACGAGTATCAAGGCGCCTCCAAGAATTTCCTGCTTGTATTATAGTGGACGAGCATGATCCTACTATGCAGATGGAACAGATGCTTAAATCATTGGGCCAACTGAATGTTCCTGCGCTTAAGCCGATTTTGGAGATAAATGGAGAGCATCCACTCGTTCAATGGGTAGGAAAACATGACGACGAAGCTCTTATCGAAGATATTTCCCACATACTGTTGGATCAAGCTTTATTGCTTGAAGGAATAAAAATTCCCCATTCAACTGATTTTATTCAACGGATAAATAGACTTTTGACTAAAACTGTTACAGTTTAAGACCGTAATCAACCGGAATGATCGCACCGTTTATTTGAGGATTTTCAAGTATGTTGAGTGCAACGGTAGCGATCATTTGAGGACTTAGTATTTTCCCTCCCGGATTGTGGGCATGGTTGTACGTACAGTCGCTTGAAAAAGTGTCTGTAAGTCCAGGACAAAGTACATTACAGCAAATATCTGCATGTACGAGAGCAACTGATTTTGCTAATGTTCCCAGTGCTGTTTTTGCGGAAGAATACAATGCGGTTGTTTTGAACGCACGGATAGTATCCGTGTTCGTACCGCCGAAAAGGAGCAACCGTCCCCATTTTTTTTCAATCATCGACGGTAAAAGAGCCGATATGAACATACCGGGTACCATTAAATTTGCATAGACGAGATACTGCCAATCGTTCACTGTCATAGTTTCAAGTGCTCCCCGGCGAAAAGGTCCCCACGCACAAACAAAAATGTCTGGATGTTCAGTATCAAGAACTTTTTCTATCATGTCTGGACTATCGAGCGGGCATAGCAATGACTGTGCGTGTCCTCCTGAGCGGCGAATAGATTCAATAACACTGTTGAGCCGTTCAAGAGAATGAGCCCCATGCACTGTTACCGATGCTCCACGTTGAGCTAAACCGTGGGCAATAACACTTCCAATAGCTCCGGAACCGCCGATAATGAGCGCACGGCGGTTACTAAATACGGTCACGAATCAATTCCCAATATCCAACATCAAGCCACTGTCCCATCTTATAACCAACTTCTTTGAAATGACCAACGTGCTTAAAGGAAAAATGTTCGTGGAGTTTCTTGCTTCGCTCGTTGGGAAGGGTAATAGCGGCAATAACCGCATGAACGGTTCTTTTTTCTCTTTTTTCTAATTCTTCTATGGTTTCTAAAACCGCTCCGAGGAGCGCTGTCCCTATAGCTTTTCCTTCAAAACCGGGATATACATACACAGTATCTTCTACTGTAAACCGGTATGCACAACGCGTATGAAATTGGTGTAGATAACTAAACCCGCGTACAATGCCCTCTTCTTCCCATACAAACCATGGATAAGTAGAAATTATCTCACGGATACGGTTTTCTCCTTCAGGAACAGAGATCGGCTTTTCTTCAAACGTTGCAACACTGTGCGTTACATAATAATTATAGATTTCACAAATCGCAGCAGCATCGTGAATAGTTACAGTTCTAAGCATCGATATCCTCTATTAAAGAAAAAAAAGAAAAAGCCGGACATTATCCGGCTCATATTAACTCTTACTGTTTTTGAAATTTGATAGCATAGTATTTATCTGGAACTTGTTGTTCGGTCGTCGGCAAGTAGCCTTTTCCCATAACATAGGTATCCATATATACGAGTATTTGATTGCGGGCGCGGACTCCGGTGTTGGCGTCTACATAAAAACCGCCCGACCATTTTGCGCCTTGGGTAAATTCTCCCAACGCGGTGTAGAGATCACTGACACGGTCAATACTTGCAGTTCCGTCAATGATACGCTTTGCATATTCTCCAAGCCCTGCAGTAACGGTGAAGCCGTAAGAAAATGCCCACGTACCGAACTTGCCGGCACCTCCCTTTGCAACAACCGCCTCCTCAACTTTCTTAAGAATAGCGGGAAAGTTACCAGCTTCAGCAGACAGATCAATGCCTAAAGCACCCGGATAACCCATCAAAGGAGACGGTAAATCAGCCTCGACAAACATCCCCCCGTATGTTAAAAGCTGTTTGAGCAGCGGCTCAGTGTGTGCGTCATTCGTACAGAAAAAGACCGTATTGGTACCATACTGACGGATCCAATCCGGTGTTTGTTCCAATATGTACTGCTGTGCGCCGGCAACGCCGACGTCAGAAGTCGGGTCTGGTGCCGTTACAAATACAAAACGAATCCCCAAATCTTTGCACGCTTCCTCGAAAATCTGCCGCCGCAGTCCTAATGATTCATAACTCATGTGCCGAGGAAACGAAATATGGACAAAGGTATCTGCGCCAAGCTGTTTTGCTGCCCACGGAATGGTATAGCCGCGGGAAATAAAGTCGGCGCTCACTGCAAGCGTTGCAGCACTTTGAATGACCAGCGGGTCTTCATGCGACTCTCCTGCAAAGAGGAGAATGTCTGGTCGGCGTTCCTTAACCCGTCTGAAAGCTTCGGCAGTTCCCGGAATTCCTTGGTTTACAATAATTGCTTTCATTAACGGATCATCAGAGAAACTCACTATTTGGGAAATAACTACTTCCTGCTGATCCATAAAATTGTCAGGATAGGTAACTGCCTGAATGATTCCGCCGTTTGCAACGGTGCCGTAGCGCCGGATTAATTCTTCTGCTCCGCGGAGATCATCTTCCGATTGGGATACCGTACCGGTCACTACCCCAATATGGTAGGCAGCGCCTCCCGTTGACTGACGGCTTCCTTGCTGGGTGCCGGTTGCAAATACCGATGCGGCAATCAACACCAACAGCACACTAATGCATAATTTTTTCATAATTCCTCCTTAAAATCCGCTTTAGTGTAACAAAATACGAGAGGAATTACAAGATGTTTAGCATCCTCTCAGGTCTATCCCCAAGAAGGTCTGTTCCCCAAAAAGGCTCTGTCTCCAAGATGGTTTGTTATTTTTCTAAAACGGTCGTTTGATTTTGTAAAACGGTCGTTTCATTTTAACAAAACGGTCGTTTGATTTTATAAAACGGTCGTTTGATTTTATAAAACGGTCGTTTCATTTTAATAAAACGGTCGTTTGATTTTGTAAAACGGTCGTTTCATTTTAACAAAACGGTCGTTTGATTTTGTAAAACGGTCGTTTGATTTTAACAAAACGGTCGTTTGATTTTGTAAAACGGTCGTTTGATTTTCTAAAACGGTCGTTTGATTTTCTAAAACAGTCGCTTGATTTTAACAAAACGGTCGTTTGATTTTGTAAAACGGTCGTTTGATTTTGTAAAACGGTCGTTTCATTTTAATAAAACGGTCGTTTGATTTTAATAAAACGGTCGCTTGATTTTGTGAAATAGATGGGGAGCCTTTTAAAGTTAGAGGTCTGTCCTCCTTAAAAGACTTTTTGATTTGGGGACAGATCTCTGTTAATTTGGGAATAAACTCCTGTTATTCGGGG
>JAISSB010000016.1 GCA_031273325.1 Treponema sp.
ATCCCCTTATTAAAGATCTTATTATACAGATTATCGCTGAAGCACATCAAAAGTATGACTTTAAGCTATGGAACTTCTGTATTATGGACAATCATATTCATTTTCTTATAACACCGGGAAAAGACGTTAGCCTTTCCGAAATTATGAAATGGATAAAAATGGTCTTCGCTATCCGGTGGAATAAGCTGCATAAGACGACCGGACATGTATGGGGAGATAGATTTCACGCACGAGTAATTGAAAGTAGCGAGGATTTCCTGAGAGTATTTCGGTATATTAATCAGAATCCGGTAAAAGCCGGGTTGGTAAGACAGGCGAAAGAATGGATATTCGGCGGATTATATCATTATCTTCACAATATTGTTCATATTGTAACAACATTTTCAGACTTACTCGCTAAAGTTTTTACCGCAGACTTCTGTAGCTAGCTAAGGGGACAGACCTTCTTTCAGCAAACAAAGAAAAACAGCTGTTTTTGATCTCTTCGCAGAACGAAATCAACGTTGAAATTATCTCTCGAAAGTTTCGCAAGATGCAAATGAAAAAAATCACCTGATTTTGTCTCTTGGGGACAGACCTCAATAAAAAAAGCCTGCCGTTTCCGGCAGGCTATAAGAGATAGTTCAGAGAGGGAGAAGCCTTTCTGAACTATCAAACTATCTCATCAATTAAACGTTAATCCCGTCCAGTCAACAATGACTTTTAATGCTACGTCATTTGTCGGTTCAGCATTACTACTGAATGATGCGTAACTTTGTATTTCAAAGGTAGCTGTTTTCGGACTGGCGTTATTCCAGACAAGAAATGAAAAATACCCGCCGTCTGCAAGAAGAGCACCTATATTGTATATTCTCCATTTATACGGTAATCCTGTGGTAGTTGGCGGGATATAGATAGTATATATGTGTTCCTCTACGGGCTTTGTTGGTTCTTCGGTGAGTATGTCCAGGTTAGTATAATACCGAAGCGACTGATTTGTTTGTTTTATGGCAAGCGCCTTCGTTGCATTTCCTTCAAACAGTTTAGTACCGGACAGAAATATTCCGGCAAATTTGCCTCCCAAAGTGCCAACGGCACCGGCATCAGAACCCCAATCTTCCGTAGCAGGAGTTGAACCATCCGGAACCGTTCCTCCTAAGGAAATATAGATGGTTCCGTCTTTATTGCTCTGTTTTGCAGTAGCGGTCACTCCGGTAGGAGTTTTGTCGCTTACAATCTCATAATATGTAGAGACATCAGTAAATGCTTCTGTCCACTTGGCGTAGAGTGTGGTGTTTGCTGTTACGGTGTCGTCCGTAAAATTCCACTCAGTGGTAAATGTTTCTTCTTTGAACCAGCCGCCAAAGTCATGACCGGCTTTTTCTGGATCTGCTGGTTCGCTGACTGTTGCCCCGGCCTTGACGGTAGCGGGAGCTACGGTTGAACCGCCTGTACCCGTGTTGAACGTTACGGTGTAGGTGGTTTCTACCGGCTTTTCTTCATCGTCCTTGCAGGCGACGAACACTACACTCATTGCCACAACAATGGCAACAAATCCAAAATAAAGACTCTTTTTCATAGAGTCCTCCTCAAGAAAATATATCCAAGCACAAGCTTGGATTCTATAAAAAGAGGAGAACACGCAGTACATTGACCTATTAGGGATTTTTACCTATGTTTATCAATGTACTACGTGTACAAAACTCCGTAGTCAGCTAGCTAATCTTCCAAATTGTTCTGGCTACGGTCCTCTTTAAAAGACACATAAAAAACACACAGAGCATTGCTGCTCTCTGCATACTACATACTATACCGTGATAACTTTGTTTCGTCAATATATCTTCAACTTTTTTTTGAGGTCTGTCCCCCTGAACAAGCCCAGCAGACTGTCCCCAGCAGGGTCTGTCCCCCTGAACAAGCTCAGCGGACTGTCCCCAACGAGGTCTGTCCCCGTCACCACGTCCAGAAGACTGTCCCCAATAGGGTCTGTCCCCCTGAACAAGTCCAGCGGACTGTTCCCAACGAGGTCTGTCCCCCTGAACAAGCCCAGCGGACTGTCCCCAGCAGGGTCTGTCCCCGTCACCACGTCCAGCAGACTGTCCCCAACGAGGTCTGTCCCCCTGAACAAGCCCAGCGAACTGTCCCCAACGAGGTCTGTCCCCGTCACCAAGCCCAGCAGACTGTCCCCAACGAGGTCTGTCCCCCTGAACAAGCCCAGCGGACTGTCCCCAATAGGGTCTGTCCCCGTCACCAAGCCCAGCGGACTGTCCCCAATAGGGTCTGTCCCATTACTAGACTATATAGTCTGGCAATGCTAGACTTTAGTCTGGAAATGTTAGACTTTAGTCTGGAAACGTTAGACTATAGTCTGGAAATGTTAGACTATAGTCTGGAAATGTTAGACTTTAGTCTGGAAATGTTAGACTTTAGTCTGGAAATGTTAGACTTTAGTTTGGAAACGTTAGACTTTAGTCTGGAAATGTTAGACTTTAGTCTGGAAATGTTAGACTTTAGTTTTTAACTGCCGGAGAGGAGGTATGCTTTGTGCTGTACAAGCTAAGGCTTCATAACCGATTCCGGAACTGCAAGGGATCTTACTGCAAACACCGCTCGACAGTGATTAAAGAGTTCCCGCACAGTGCCGAGCGGGACTCTCTTGAATGCTTTAGAAAATTCTGCTATTTATTAACAAATACAAACGTTTATTATAAGGAGTTTATGGTGATTGAGACTATGCGAAATATTGGTATTAGCGCACATATTGATTCGGGAAAAACAACGTTATCAGAACGTATTCTTTTTTACACGAATAAAATTCATGCTATTCATGAAGTGCGCGGAAAAGACGGAGTTGGAGCAACGATGGATCATATGGAGTTGGAACGGGAGCGCGGCATTACGATTCAATCGGCAGCAACGCAGGTAACGTGGAAAGATCAGACTATTAATGTGATTGATACACCGGGACATATTGATTTTACGATTGAAGTTGAGCGCTCGTTGCGGGTATTGGACGGCGCAATTCTCGTACTCTGTGCGGTCGGCGGCGTGCAGTCGCAGTCTATTACGGTCGACCGTCAATTGAAACGGTATCACATCCCGCGGATTGCTTTTATTAATAAGTGCGACCGAACCGGAGCAAATCCGTTCAAAGTTACCGAGCAGTTACAGGAAAAATTAGGGCTTAATGCGGTATTATTGCAGATTCCTATCGGCATTGGGGAAGATTTGAACGGTGTTGTTGATTTAATTCTCCAGCAAGCGGTGTACTTTGAGGGAGAACGGGGTATGGAATTAAGGTATGAGCCGATTCCTGCTGATTTAATGGCACAAGTAGCGCAGTATCGGGAGATTCTGCTCAACAAACTTGCCGATCTGTCCGACGAAGTGGCAGAACTGTTCTTGGAAGGTGCCGATATCCCTCAAGAACTGCTGCAGGCGGAGATCCGAAAAGGGACGCTGGCTGAAGCATTGGTGCCGGTTATGCTGGGTTCCGCTTATAAAAACAAAGGAATTCAATTACTGTTAGATGCAGTTGTGCATTATCTGCCGAATCCTTCAGAAGTAACAAATTATGCTCTCGACCTTGATGATAATGAAACACCTATTGCGTTGGATTCTGACGATAAGAAACCAACAGTTGCACTGGGATTTAAATTAGAAGACGGGCAGTACGGGCAGTTGACCTATGTGCGGATCTATCAAGGCACGATAAAACGGGGAGACGAATTATATAATACCCGTTCCCGTAAACGGTTCAAAGTGGGGCGCTTGATGCGGGTCCACGCCGACAACACCGAAGATATTAACGAAGCCGGAGCAGGAGATATTATAGCGCTTTTCGGCATTGACTGTGCTTCAGGAGACACCTTCTGTAGTAACAATCTTAACTATGCAATGACGAGTATGTTCGTGCCGGAACCGGTTATTTCTCTTGCCATTAAACCAAAAGACAAACAGTCTGCTGATAAAATGTCTAAAGCTTTAAACCGTTTCACGAAAGAGGATCCCACGTTTCAAACCTTTGTTGATCCGGAATCTAATCAAACGATTATTAAAGGTATGGGAGAATTGCATCTTGAGGTATATATTACCCGCATGCAGCGGGAATATAACTGTGAATTGGAGACCGGTATGCCGCAAGTTGCATACCGTGAAACTATTAGCCGCCGGGCAGATTTTAATTATACTCACAGAAAACAAACCGGCGGAGCGGGGCAATACGGGCGTGTTGCCGGATACCTTGAGCCGTGTTCAGAAAAAGACTATGACTTTGTTGACAGTATTAAAGGCGGCGTTATTCCTATTGAATTTATTCCTAGTTGCGACAAAGGCTTTCGTGAAGCTATCAAAAAAGGAAGCTTGATTGGCTTTCCTATCGTTAATATTCGCTGCGTGATCAATGACGGTCAGTATCATCCGGTTGATTCATCAGATATTGCGTTTCAAACGGCAGCACTTGGTGCATTCCGTGAAGCTTATCCGAAAGCAAAACCGTGCATTTTAGAGCCGCTTATGAAAGTTGTAGTTGATTGCCCGCCGGAATATCAAGGAGCCGTGTTCGGTTCAATCAATCAGCGGCGCGGTATCATTGTTACCTCTATTGAAGATGACGTGATCACTCATATTGAAGCTGAAGTTCCGCTTAGTGAGATGTTTGGATATTCCACCGTATTACGGTCTTTAACCCAAGGTAAAGCAGATTTTACTATGGAATTTGAAAAATATGCAAAAGTTCCCACAAATATTGCAGAAACATTAACAAAACTATATGAAGAAAAACACCGTAAGGAAAAATCCTCGTCAGCAGCATCAAGAGGCTAAGTGATCGAACAGTGATTCCCGCTATGCTTGTATATGATTTTTACTCTAATAACAGGGAACCCTGCGGGTATGTAATGACATATTTCTTTTGTTTTAAGGACGGGAACGTCAACGTCATCAAGCTTACCCGCCCGGCAAACATAGCGACAATAATAATCCATTTCCCTGCGGTTGATAGATCAGCGGTTATGCCGGTACTCAATCCGACGCTTCCAAAAGCAGAACAACTTTCAAATACCAGATCGCCCATATATTTCCCATGGGTTCCGTCTGTCACGCTTAATGCACCCAAAAACAGTATAAGGAGAAAGAACGCTTTAAGCGTACACATAACCGCTTTATTGACTGTTGCAGCCGTTAATCGGTGGTGAAATATATTAATGTCTCCGTAATAATCGGGCTTACGGAGCATAACGACTGTAATGACAAACATAGTGGTTACCCGGATACCGCCCGCACACGATGCGGCGCCGCCGCCGATAAACATCAGCACACAAGAAAGTATTTGTGACGGTTGAGTTAGATCCTGCTGCAGAACAGTTGAAAGGCCGGAACTGCGCGTATTAACTGATAAAAACAGCGACTGCAGCAGAGATTCAAAGCTGTTGAGGTCTTGAAACATGTTGTTCCGTTCCAAAAAGAAAAAGCAAACCGTTCCGCCGAAGAGCAGAATTGCACTCATATTGAGTGCAATTTTACTGTGATAACTGATATGCGTTACCTGTTTACGGCACAGACGCAAGAGGTCATGGATGACAATAAAGCCAATCCCTCCGAGAATAATAAGACCGGCCGTAACGATTAATATCGGAACATTATATGCAACATATTCAAATCCCTCTGGAAATGTTGAGAAACCTGCTTGACAAAATGCAGAAACCGCATGAAAAATACCCGCAAAAACCCACTGATCAACACCGGCAGCATAAAAAAGAATAGCTAAGATCACTGCGCCTACCCCTTCAATACTGAGCGTAAAAAACAAAATATTGAGAATAATTTTTCTTGGTTTATATTCAAGCCCATCAATATAAAAAATTTGTATGGTGTTAATTCTTCTAAATGCGAACCGATGTCCGGGAAGCACAAGAGACAGTGAGCTAATACTGATTATTCCTAATCCGCCGATTTGTACGAGAATACAAAGGATGATCTGTCCTGCAATATTAAAATCAGCTATCGATACGGTAGCTAAACCAACAACACAAACGGCTGAAGAAGCTATAAATGCAGCGTCAGTCCATGTCAAAGGCTGCACGCCGTTCCACACTGCCGGTATCATAAGGAGGACGGTTCCTATTCCAATAATGACGGTAAAAAATGTTAAAATATACCAAGCGTCTGATTGATCAAAAAAGTGCCGTATTAATAACCGTGTTTTTTTAACGAACCCGCCGAGATATATCTTCGAAGACATCGTTGATTTCCATAAACCGGTCAGTTAAAAAAGGATCAAATTGAGTTCTTTTCCCTGAGGCAATAATGCGGATAGTTTCTTGATGTGAAAACGATGCTTTATATACCCGGGTGGAAACGAGTGCGTCATATACATCTACCAGAGAAACGATTCGGGCGGAAAGCGGTATCTTCGTACCCATAAGCCCCTGCGGATATCCGCGTCCATCAAAACGCTCATGGTGACAGTAACTAATATCACGGCAATGTTTCAGATAATTCGTCGTACTGTATGCAAGAATTGATTCAATAATATTTTTTCCAATGGTCGTGTGCGTTTTCATAATTTCAAATTCATCAGCATTTAATTTTCCCGGCTTGATCAATATTTTATCGGGGATACCAATTTTTCCAATATCATGCAAAACAACTGATTTTACGATACTACCCGGCTCTTGGCTCTGTAATTCTTCAGTGTACACAGACGGTGTTTTAAGCGTATGCTGTATTAATGCTTCTGCAAATAATTGAGTCCGCTTTACATGGCTGCCCGATTCAAGATTTCGATACTCAATAATATCTGCCATAGTTTGCATGGTACTATCAAGCGTCAAGGTGAGTTCTGCTGCTTTTTTTGCGACCATTTCTTCAAGTGTATCACTGTAATTTTTAAGCTCAACTTGGTGGCGGACGCGTAATTTAACTATTTCCGGTAAAAACGGTTTTGAAATAAAATCTGCCGCACCTGCTTCAAGCGCTTCACATTCCGAGTCAGAAGTCGTGATAAAAATAACAGGGATTCGTTTGAGTATCTGATCGGTCTTGATAATTTCAAGTAATTGGTAGCCATTCATTTCCGGCATAAAGATATCGAGTAAGATCAGTTTTGGAAGCACGGTCAATGAACGGAGTATGTTAAGCGCTTGAACACCGTTATGCGCACTGATAACGTGGTAGTTATCACTGAGAATTGCTTCGAGAATCTCTACATTTATCTCTATATCATCTACGACAAGTATCGTAGGAGTATCATTAAACATATCGAGTAATTACAGTATCAATAGCATTCAATGTTTCACCGTAGCATACTTTAATAGCTTCAACTGTTTGAATGTCAATTGATTCTGTACGAATTTGTCCTTCAAAATTTTTGCTTTTTTCAAAGAGTTCCGAAAGTGCTAAATTACCTGCAACTCCTTTGATCGCATGGATTATTTCTTGAGCTTTTTTATAATCTTTTACTGCTAATGCACTCCATAATCCTTCTAAATTATTTTCGTTTTTGAATTTCGTTAAAAGCCGTGCATACAGTTTTTTATTATTCATTACTCGTTTAATACCTTCGACTTCATTTATATACACTGCAAGACTCCTTTTTATAAGAATAATTAATGATTGAAGCAGCCGGTCAATTACAAGATTGGCATGATCAGTTGCGTCCATTTTCATATCTATGAGCATAAATCTCTCTTGACCTACTGTCAAGAGGAAGGCGCATGACTGCGGTTTTCATAAAAGTATTACAAGGAGTTTAGGAATTGAAAAAAGTGGGAAAAACTGTTGATCTTTCTTTATATGATTGCTACTGTTTTTCCTATGCATTCATACCATATTGAAGGTGGGACTCCCATACAGGGAACCGTCCGCGCGAGCGGTAATAAAAATGCGGCACTCCCGTGCATTGCAGCGGTGATTTTAACGAGTGAGCCGGTCACACTCCATAATATTCCGGACATTGAAGACGTACATGTTATGTTTTCAGCATTTCGTGCGCTTGGGGGTACGGTTGAACAGCTTGCTCCTCATAGCTATACCCTGTGTATCCGTACTGTGCATACCGATAATATTTCTGAGGAATATTCCCGTCAAATCCGAGCCTCTATTCTCTTTGCCGGTCCGCTGCTTGCAAGAACGGGGAGAGTGGAGCTTCCGCCTCCAGGAGGGGACATTATTGGGAGACGGCGGCTTGATACGCATTTTCTTGCTTTAAGAGAATTAGGAGCGTATGTGGAGCATAATGGAACGTTTATTTTTAGTGCTTCTTCATTGCAAGCTGCCGATATTTTTTTAGACGAAGCTTCGGTTACTGCAACAGAAAATGCCGTTATGGCGGCAGTTTTAGCCCACGGTACGACCCTGCTCAGTAATGCGGCAAGTGAACCGCATGTACAAGACCTGTGCCACATGCTCAACAGTATGGGAGCGAACATTGAAGGAATTGGATCCAATATTTTAACTATACACGGTGTTTCTCAACTTTCCGGTTGTGAGTTTTGCATCGGAGCAGATTTTATGGAAGTTGGGTCATTGATAGCTTTAGCTGCGGTAACGCACGGTTCGCTCTCTATTGAAGGTATTCGGAACCAAGATATCCGTCCGGCAAAACGAGCGTTTGCAACATTGGGTATAAGGTGGGAACAAGACGGAGAAACTATATACGTTCCCCCTGAGCAAGAACTGTGTGTTCAACCCGATCTCGGCGGCATGATTCCTAAAATTGACGATGCACCGTGGCCCGGCTTTCCTGCCGATCTGACGAGCGTCATCACGGTCGTTGCAACTCAAGTGCAGGGTACAGTACTTATTCACGAAAAGATGTTTGAATCCCGCATGTTTTTTGTTGATAAACTTATTGCTATGGGAGCACGTATAGTGCTGTGCGACCCGCACCGTGCAGTAGTGTCCGGACCGACTCAATTGACAGCCACAGAACTATCAAGCCCGGACATACGGGCAGGTATGGCACTTGTGATCGCAGCCCTCTGCGCTACAGGGCTTAGTACTATCAGTAACGTCTATCAAATTGAACGCGGGTATGAAAATATCGTAAGCCGCCTATCGGCATTGGGAGCACATATCCGTTCTTTTTAGGGGGTCTGTCCCCGTTTGATTGAGATCTGTCCCCATTTATTATGAGGTCTGTCCCTGTTTGATTGAAGGTCTGTCCCTGTTTGATTGAAGGTCTGTCCCTGTTTAGATTGAAGGTCTGTCCCCCGTTTGATTATGAGGTCTGTCCCTGTTTGATTGAAGGTCTGTCCTTGTTTGATTGAAGGTCTGTCCCCGTTTGATTGAAGGTCTGTCCCCGTTTGATTGAGGTCTGTCCCCATTAGCAGGAATCTGGGTTCCAATTAGCAACCGGTTCCGGTTCCAATTAGCAACCGGTTCCGGTTCCAATTAGCAACCGGTTCCGGTTCCAATTAGTAACCGGTTCCGGTTCCAATTAGCAACCGGTTCCGGT
>JAISSB010000072.1 GCA_031273325.1 Treponema sp.
ACAGACCTTCTGCTGCTATGACATTTTGGGTTTTATTTTTTCTGCAAAAGAGTAAGCGCCTCACGGAATGCCGATAATCGCGGCGGAATCCATTGGACGCCGGCGAACTGTTTAAAGAATGTAAGTTGGCGTTTTGCATATTGGCGGGTGTGCAGTGCAATACGTTCTTCAATAGATTGGTCTACTGTAAAGCTAAAAACTCCCGGTTCTGTTTCAATAAAAAATTCTCTATACCCTATTCCTTTCAAAGCTGAATTTCGAGGAGAATAACCCGCTTGAGCTAATGCCCGAACTTCTTCTCCTAATCCATAGTCAAAAAATTGAGAACACCGCTGATTGATACGCCGGTATAATTCTTCACGCGGCATATCTAAACCGATTGAAACAAAAAAAAACGGCGTTTTTTTGCTCGTGTGCTGGTATGAACTGAGCGGTTTTTGGGTTAAACGGAATACTTCAAGCGCCCGAAGAACACGGTATCTATCATTAGGATGAATGCGGCGCGCACTCACCGGATCAACTTCTGCAAGTTCTTTTAATAAATCTTCCATACCGTGAGCCGCTTCTGCACGAAGTTCTTCGCGTACTGTTGTGCTTGAAGGAGGAGCAGCTGGTAAACCGTCGATAAAATGCTTTAAATAAAAAGCACTTCCGCCTGATACAATTGGGATTTTTCCCCGCTTAAGAATATCTTGACAAGCTTCGTAGCCGGATTTTACAAAGTCTCCCACTGTCCACTGCTCTTCGGGTTCAAGCATATCAATCAAATGGTGCGGGAGTATCTTACAAAGGGCTGAAGAAGGTTTTGCAGTCCCAATATTAAGCTTTCGATAAACCTGCAGAGAATCTGCCGAGACTACCTCAGCGCCGCCCGCACTAAAAGCTTCGGTCAACAATGCTGTTTTGCCCGAAGCGGTAGGACCGAAGAGTATTAAGACTCTATCTGGAATTTAACTTCTCCTTGAAAGAGTTGTTGAGCGGCATGAGATACCGGTTCGTCCTCATTAAATTCAGATTGCGAATCTTCTAACAATGAAAGTTGATAAGCCCGCCGTGATGCGGCAGCCGTAATTTCATAAATATTACCGCGGTACTCGATTAATTCCTCAAGAGGAAACATAGAAGCCTCCAAACGTACATTTACTGTAGTATACGGATAATACCAGCTATTTTCAATATTATACTGTATACTAGCTTATGTCTTTTTATGGTGATAATGCACGAATTGCTGCACTTGCAACTCCCGCCGGAACGAGCGCTCTTGCCGTTATCCGCTGTTCAGGAAACGGTTCTATCGAAGCAGTCCGCACTATTTTTTCAGCTTCTAAGCGATTAATAACCGTTCCTTCTCATAGCCTTGTACACGGGTGGATTGAATATCACGGAGAGAAAATTGATGAAGTGTTACTGTCTGTGTTTCATGCTCACCGCAGTTATACCGGAGAAGAAAGTATCGAGATTTCATGCCACGGCGGAAGAGCCACCGTGCAAGCGATTCTCAATGTACTGCATACTGTGGGTTTTCGCGAAGCACTGCCCGGAGAGTTTACGTTTAGAGCATTTATCAATGGAAAGATCGATTTGATAAAGGCAGAATCTGTTATGGAACTGGTATCTGCTCAGACAGATCAAGCCCGCCGCCGTGCAGTTCACCGACTGTCAGGTTCTTTAGAACAACCATTAAAGCAACTGAGCAACCGTATCATACAGATTCTTGCCGCTGTCGAGATTCAACTTGACTATCCCGAAGACGAACTTGACAGCACTGTTCAAGCTGTAGATAGTACAGAACTTAACGATATCATACGGGAGCTTGAACAGTTAGCCGAAAGTTACCCCTATGAAAAATTATACCATGAAGGAGCTTTTGTCGTTATTGCCGGCTCTCCAAATGCAGGAAAATCAAGTTTGTTCAACCGTCTTATCAATGAAGAACGGTCTCTTGTAAGCGCTATTCCCGGTACAACCCGTGATTGGATTGAATCCGGCTATTCCGTTGAGGGAATTCCTGTTCGGCTTGCAGACACTGCAGGGCTTCACAGTACTCAAAACGAAGTTGAGCGATTAGGCATTGAGCGGAGCTATGAACTGCTCGAAAAAGCTGACTGTATCATATATCTCATTGACGGTCTTCAAGGCTTCAGTGAAACAGATCGGCAATTTTTAAAAACGGAAAAGTACTCAAATGTCATTCCGTTATGGAATAAAGTTGATGTGGCACCCGCACAACAATTTAAAGGAATCAGTGCAAAAACCGGCGTCGGGATACCGGAATTGGGAAAAACATTAGCTTCTCTGTTGACGAACGGCACAGTATATGCTGAAGAACGGGTTGGTATAGCTACAGAACGGCAAAAACTGTGCATTGATCAAAGTTTAAAGAGTTTATATCTCGTACGGGACACTCCCGATACAGCTCTTGAGTTAGTGGCGCCGCTCCTCCGTGAAGCACTGCATGCAATCGGAGAACTCACCGGCACAGTATCAACAGAACACCTGCTTGAGGTTATGTTCAGCCGATTTTGCGTTGGAAAATAACGGTATATGCGTCTTGTGTTGACAACCGGACCTAATTACGGTAGTATATGAATACTGTAAAGCGGTAAAGCTTACAATACTATGAAAAAAAATCCCAATTTTTTAAGGAATACCGTTACTGCACCCTGGTACAGGTATGGTTAACTCATTGAATATTCTGATAAACCTATCAAAGAAGCTTTGCTTCGCACAGTATATAAATACATAAAAAGGAGGATGCGATAGTAATGTACTTCAGATCGACTCGTTCCTCAGAAAAAACAGTGTCATTTAAAGACGCGGTTCTCCGCTGTATGCCTTTGGACAGCGGGTTATACGTTCCCACTTCAGTGCTTGATTTACGCCAATTTTCTTTATACATGGAGGCTGATACCTCTTATCAAGATTTGGTAGCAACGATTGCACCGCTCTTGCTTCAAGGGGAATTAAATCCTTTTTCTGCGTCCCGCATAACGGAAAATACCTTTTACTTCACGCCGGAATTACAAACGCTCAACGACCACTGTTCGTTACTGAGCTTATACAATGGACCGACCGGTACGTTCAAAGATTTTGGTCTTAACTTTCTTGCCGCAGTTATGGAAGAACTGTTAAAGCATAATGGGCAGGCGACGGTAGTTTCCGCAGTGCGAGGACGCACCGGAGCGAGTGTTGCGTATGCGTTTCACCAACGGCACAATATCCGCAGTGTACTCTTGTATCCTGACGAATGTATCTACGGTTTGGATGCAAATATGCTTAATCCAAACGACGGTTCATTGATTCCCATACAGGTACAGGGGAATTTTAATGACTGTCAACGGCTTGTACAAGAACTATTAATGGATAGAGTTTTTACCGAACGGTATAGCATTACCACCGCAAATTCTATCAATGTTGGTCGTCTGCTCCCGCAAATTTTCTATTATTTGTATGCCTTTGTACTCCTCAAGAAAACACTGCACGATGCGTTAATGTTTAGTGTACCGTCCGGGAATTTTGGAAACTTAATAGCTGGATTGTACGCATGGAAATTTGGTATGCCGGTGCATGGATTTATTGCAGCAATGAATAGAAATAATCCCTTTGAGCATGTGCGTATAGATGCTGCTCCTCCTGCTCCTATAAGTACCAATTCTCCTGCGTTGGACATTACCTTTGCTTCAAATGGGGAACGGCTTGCTTCTTTTTACGAGGAATTTCCAGCGGTTATGCGGAATATGGTATTCCCCGTTGCAATCGAAGATAAAGAAACAACGAAAGCGTTAGCGGAATTGTGGGATAATTACGGGATTGTTGCCGACCCGCAAACAGCAGTAGCTTTTGCTGCAGCGCAGAATTTTAAACAAATGGACGTACATGTTGTTATATTAGCAACCGGACATCCGGCGCTGGAGGCAGAGATTGTGTCTCAAGCTATTAATCATACGGTTGAAATCCCGCAGCGGCTTTCAATGCTCTCATCGATAAGTAGTCCCATAGCAACGATTAAACCTGATGTGGAAGCATTAGAAGGAGTACTGTCACGGTGCTTTTAACCCTGTGGTTCGTATTTTTCAAGATGGGCTGGGTCACATTTGGCGGCGGCTACTCATTAATACCGGTTATTGAGCGCGAATTAGTTTTGAAACGTAAATGGTGTACCCTTGATGAACTGACTGATTATTTTGCAATCGGACAGGTAACGCCCGGCGTTATTGCTGTTAATGTTTCAACCTTTATCGGCTATAAACGCGGCGGTATCATCGGCGGTATCGTTGCAACGCTTGGGTTTGTCTGCCCTTCACTGATTACCATCAGCATCATTGCTGCATTTCTGCAGAATTTTGCTTCAGTCCCGGTTATTCAGCACGCGTTGAGCGGTGTTCAAGTGGCAGTTGCTGCGTTAATATGTAGTGCTGTTATGAACATATTTAAAGGAGCCGTAAAACATTGGATTGCCTTCATACTGTTTCTTGGTTCTTGTGTGGCTTCATACTGTTTCAAAGTCTCCCCCGTATTTATCGTACTTACTGCCGGAATTGTCGGTTTATTGCTGAAGAATAATCATTGAACTATCTTTGACACAAGTCGACAAAACAGTAATACTGTAGCAATGCGTGCTGTTATTCAACGGGTACGGAATGCGTCCGTAACTGTTAATGAGACGATAGTGGGAAGCTGTCCCTTTGGTTTATTGATCTATGTAGGGATTGCGAAAGGCGATACCGAAGCAGATACTGCGTATGGAGCAAAAAAAATAAGCGGTCTCCGTATATTTGAAGATACTGCACAAAAAATGAATCTTTCGCTCTCTGATATAAACGGATCAGCGCTTATAATTTCACAATTCACCCTTCTTGGCGATGTGCGCCGTGGGCGCCGTCCTTCGTACGACGATTCTGAACATCCAGAACGTGCGTTATTGTTGTATACTCATTTTGTACACAGTATGCGGGAACAAAACATTCACTGTGAAACCGGTATATTTGGCGCACCGATGTCTGTAACCTATACGAATGAAGGACCGGTAACCATATTTTTAGATTCAAAACATTGAGGTCTGTCCCCATAAAAAAAAAGGCTCCCCAACGGGAAGCCCTTAAATACGAATTTTTCTAAACTTTTCTAAACTATTATCCTGATGTTCCTGCTTGGGTAACAGTAGCTTCTGCGTCACCTTTAATAACTTCGCTGTCTGGATTAATGCTCACGGTGTACTCAACATCCGTTTCACCTGTGTTTGCACTAAAGGTTATAGTAACGGTGACGGTATCGCTAGCCACTGCAACATCGCTTATAGTTGCTCCTTCAGTAACGGCAAAATCGGCTGCTGCAAGCGTAAGATCGGTTGCACCGGTGAACGTAACGTCTGCTGTTGCAGCCTCAGCACCAACGTCAACCGCCTCTCCAGCGGTTAATG
>JAISSB010000100.1 GCA_031273325.1 Treponema sp.
ATGAGCGGACTGTTTTAACTGTAGAACTCATTAAGGCGGTTTATATGGGAACAACTCCATTAAAGCGGCAAGAAAGCGGTTATATACGGCAAAAAATTGCAGAAGAAATTCTTGCATTCCAAAAACTTCTGCTTGATTACAAAAATAACTCGCTTCCCGTGGACGAGAAACAGAAAATAAAGCAGGCAATTTCCGAACATCTTAATGCAGCATCGGCGTTTACTGCTTTCAAAAGAAATATTATTAAACGGAATCCCGAACTTTTTCAATGCTTTATGGATTATTTATGAACAAACTACAAACTGCAAAAGCCGACATCTTCTATTACGACATAGGCGATTATCTAAGCCGTGAGGAAAAGCTGTCCATTATACGAAATTTCCGTTCCGTAAATAATCCGGCGATACAATGGAAACAGCTAACGCCGAATGAACAAGGCGACTGGATTAACCAGCGGAATGATCTTTTCAGCAGCTTTATTCCGCTTGCACCAGAGAAGAAATTTGATAACCATGCACAAAGTTTATTTTCCACCTATGCGATTGGTGTCGCCACAAATCGGGACGCTTGGGTATATAACTATTCAAATGAGAAACTTAATAAAAATATGCGAGCCATGATAAGTTTCTATAATAAACAGGCTGACCTATTTCAAAAGCAAGAAATTGAATTAGATAATGATCCGTCAAAAATCAGTTGGACAGTAAATCTAAAAAAAGATATTGAAAAGAATATTAAACATACATTCGATAAGAACTATATAATTAACAGTATATATCGTCCATATTGCAAACAAAATCTTTACTTTGATTATAATTTTATTGAACGTCCCGGCATACATGCAAAACTTTTCCCAACATCTGACACAAAAAATCTGTTGATTTGTGTTCATGGACTTGGAGGAAGTAAACCTTTTTCAACTCTGATTACTGATTGCATTCCCGATCTTAATTCTCTTGAAGCTGGATCACAATGCTTCCCCCTCTATTGGTATGAAAAGAAAACTTCAATACAAGGCGAACTCATTGAACAAACCGCAGACGAATATATCCGCCGTGACGGCCTAAGCGATTTTATCCTGTCCCGCGCACAAGCGCAGTACGGAAAAAATATCGGCAAGGAGGACATCTTCTACTTTGTCTACGGCTTCCTGCACAGCCCGGATTATCGCGTCAAATTCGCCAACGACCTAAAGAAAATGCTGCCCCGTCTTCCGCTGGTAGATTCGCCGGAAGACTTCTGGAGATTTAGCAAGGCAGGACGCGCTCTTGCAAAACTGCACCTCCACTACGAAACTGTACCGCCATGCCCGGAAGTAAAAGTTACCGGTGCGGAAAGCAAACAATATAAAGTTGAAAAAATGAAATTCCCCGCCAAAGACCGCAAAGATACCATAATCTATAACAGCACGATTACCATTGAAAATATCCCTGAAAAGGCTTATCTGTATGTTGTCAACGGCAAATCCGCCATCGAATGGATTATGGAGCGTTACGCTGTAACCACCCACAACGAAAGCGGCATCAAAAACGACCCCAACGACTGGGCAAAGGAACACGATAAGCCCCGATACATACTGGATTTGCTGCTGAGCGTAATAAACGTTAGCGTGCAGACGGTAGATATTGTGGCGGGCTTGCCAAAAGTAGAGTGGGAAAAAATAATAGATTAACCTATGAAAACACTCTTTTACTTCGGTATTCTCTGTGTTATGCCAAAGGGCTTATAACATACCCAAAATAACTTAAAAGAGTCTGCCCCCTTGAGGTCTGTCCCCGTGAGGTCTGTCCCTGTTGAGGTCTGTCCCCGTGAGGTCTGTCCCTGTTGGTCTGTCCCCGTTGGTCTGCCCCCTTGAGGTCTGTCCCCGTGAGGTCTGTCCCTGTTGAGGTCTGTCCCCGTGAGGTCTGTCCCTGTTGGTCTGTCCCCGTTGGTCTACCCCTTGAGGTCTGTCCCCGTGAGGTCTGTCCCTGTTGGTCTGTCCCCGTTGGTCTACCCCTTGAGGTCTGTCCCTGTTGAGGTCTGTCCCCCAAAGGTCTGTCCCCCAAAGGTCTGTCCCCCAAAGGTCTGTCCCCCAGAGGTCTGTGTCCCCAAAGGTCTGTCCCTCTTGAGGTCTGTCCCTCTTGAGGTCTGTCCCCTTAAGAACCGTCTTTGTACGGAATCGGATTAAAGCCGTGTAGAATCGTGAGCGAATTGGATTCAGTGGAGAAGCATACGTACGTTTCAGCCCTAGCTACAATCCTCTGGGCTTGTCAACGGTAAAAGATTTTAATATGAAAGGCGCTGGTTTTTTTAAAATTTTTCCCGACGTGTGATCTCAAGTTCTCTTGTTAAAGCTTCTAGTTGTTGTATTCTTAATGCAAAGCGTACTACCGGTGTATTAGCATCGTTGATAGTTTTACAGTCATGTATCAATCTTGTCAGCAGCACAAGTAATGCATGCGCTCTGGCACTATCAACCATCGTTTTTGACGGAAAACTATAGGATAATGTGTTAAGGATTCTTTTGAGTATTTTTTGCATAGACTGATAGTCAGGCGGTACATTTTTTATATATGCATCTAAACAGCGCACGGCAGTTCTTATTTCATTGCTGATATTTTTGCTCTTTGTCTGCTTTAATGCTTTTTGCGGCAAAGCACTAAAACCGAAATAGATATGAAATCCTAACAAAATGAGAGCAATTGCTTGAATGAATAACGCACTCGTTAAAGAAATAAGAGCATACTGCAGCAGTACAATAATGATAATTGACGCTATACTGTATATAGCTATTTCTATATAGAAATATAAAAAAAAGGATATTCTTTCAAGAAACGTATTAATCGAAAAAAATAATATCGGAATATAGAGCGCACAGTACACCGTTCCTATTGAAATCACCGTGAATACATTAACTATTTTATCGCTATTAATGGGGGAAAAAGAAACGAATATACTGAACATTCCTCCTATAAATAGCATTATTTTTAGTAATATTGCAAGCATATAGATAATCTCCACAAGGATAAATGTATACCGAAGTCTTGAAAAAAAACAGCATTTTTTTTATACTGTTGATATGAACCTTACGGAACGCAACACGACTATTCGCCTTGAAATACTTTTTGCTTCGCTTATAGTCATAGCGGCAATACCGATTTCAATAGGAATATTGCCGTTTTACCCTTCTGCGGTGGAACATACGAACATTCGTCCAGAAGGTTTATTTCAAATAATAGCAGCTCATATTTTTCAAAGCAGTGTATATATGCCGTATATTTCAATTATATTTTCTATAGTATATGCATGTATCGGTCTTTTATGCATTTATCAATATTTTGAAAAAACTCATTCATTAGAAATATTTTTCTTCTCTTTTTTTTTGATCTCTTTTTCATTTGAAATATTGCGTATAGTACCTGTTTTAATGCTGCAGTTTGAATTAGAGGCGAGTATTCTTGCGTTCAGTTTTAGAATATTATTATTTGCACGGTATTTTGGACTTTTTTCTTTATTCATTGCCAGCGTTTACGCTTCAGGGTGGGATTCTTCAAGGCAAAATCCGCCTATTTTTATTATTGTTGTTGCGGTACTTATTTTAGTGCTTTACGTACCGGTTGACGGTATGACATGGAACAAAAGTCTTAATGCCATTAATGGGTTAAAATCGGTTTTTTCTGTGGTTGAAAACGGGTGTATTCTTATTACTGTAAGCAGTTTTTTAATTGCAAGTTATATACGGAGAGAACGTTCATTTATTCAAATAGGTATCGGCTCATTGTTACTATTATGGGGGCGTGATATAATTCTTAATGCTGATACAGTCATTGGACCGCTTGTGGGTTCTAGTACGCTTATTATTGGCTCATGGTTTTTTTGTACAAAACTCCATAAAATTTATTTGTGGTTATAAGGATTCATTGATGGCTTTTAATCTTGATGATGAGCAAAGTGCTGCATATTACGAAGATGCGAATGTTGTTGTATCAGCAGGAGCAGGTTCTGGGAAGACAACGGTACTTTCCGAACGGTACGTTCGATTGATAACGGAAAAAAATTTAGACAGTAGTGACGTGTTAACGCTTACTTTTACCCGAAAAGCGGCTTCAGAAATGTATGAGCGGATTTATCGTACCCTGTCTGCATCAACCCATCCGAAAGCGTTGGAGCGCTTGGCTCATTTTGATCAAGCACGTATTGCTACGCTTGACTCATTTTGTGCCGCACTAACACGGGGAGGTTCGGTACTTTTTGGTATCTCTCATGATTTCCGGATCGACGATAAAGAATTAATAATTTCTGCAGAAGAAAGCGCGATCGAATGTATTATGCGGCACCGCAACGAAGAACTTATTCGAAGTCTCGTAGCTACGCATGATTTTGAGCACGTGGTAACAAATCTATTCGTAAAATTAGCTCTTGATTACAGCAGTTTAGCTCATCCCGGTAATTTTGGTGAAAAGGCAAAAAAACAAATTGAATTCTTAGAGAAAGAAATAAAACAATTAATAGATAATATTAATGTTATCAGAGAACATATCCTTAATCTTGATAGTTCAGATAAAACATTAAATGTTCTCAGAGATATCCAAGGAAAAATCAGCTCGCTCTTTCTCCTTCAATCAGATTTTTCCGGAGATTCGTTAGCTCAACTCCTAGAACAAGTACCCTGTCTCCTTAACATTAGAACTCCGCAACATTCAGCTAAAATTCTTAAAAATAGTATTAAAGCACAGCTACGGGATTATATTGTTGCATTAAAAAGTAGCTGTACCCTATTAAAAATAGTTGCAGAAAATCTTCAATATAGAGATAATATTGAACAGTTGGGAATAATTCTTGACGAATATGAAGCAATGTTTTTAGAACACAAGCGGCAAAAAGGAATTGTTTCATTTAGAGATATAGCAGAATTAGCTGTAGAAATTCTTAAAGAAGATATTAATTTACGTTCATTTTACAAAAAAACGATAAAAGCAATTATGATCGATGAATTTCAAGACAACAATAATCTTCAAAAAGAATTAATGTATTTAATTGCTGAACGTGAAGATTATGGAACCAAAGGTATTATTCCTTCAGTTCATGATCTAAATCCTCATAAACTTTTTTTTGTCGGTGACGAAAAGCAATCTATTTACCGATTTCGCGGAGCTGACGTCTCAGTTTTTAAAAAATTATGTACAGAACTTCCTAAAAAACTTTCAATACAAGCAAATTATCGTTCAGATCCGGAGCTTATTTATTTTTTTAATGCGGTTTTTCCTGCAATTTTCGGCGAAGCACAAGAAGAATATGAAGCTGTTTTTTCTCCTATGAAGCCAAAGCAAGAACAAGAAGATTCAAAAGATTTAAAAGTTGAAATTTATCTTCAATTAAAAGATCCTTCCTCAAAAGAGGATAGTGAAAATGAAGAGGAAGAAGAAACAACTCCAGCGTATAAAGAAGCTTATATTACTGCAGAGCGTATTGTTAAAGGTGTTCAAAATAATGAATTTAAGTATGGAGACGTAGCATTATTATTTATGAAAACAACCTATCAAAATGAATATGAAAATATTTTTCGTCGTGTTGAAATTCCATTTACTGCAACAGATCCTCGTGGAATTTTTTATGAAGGACCGGCAAATGATTTTTATGCTATACTCCGTTTGACTCTTTTTCCTAAAGATCGTGTTGCATACGCTACTATGTTACGTTCTCCTTTTGTTAATTTATCTGACGATACTGTAGTAAAAATATTATTGGAAGCAGATATATCAATTTTTAATCCAGAACCGCCGGTTGATTGGTTTAGCAGCAATGAGGAAAGAAGCCGTTATGACCATGGCTGTACTATTTTTAATGAAGTGGCTAAACGAATTGATAGTGAAAGTTTAGCTTCTCTTTTTTCATATTTATGGTATGAAACTGGTTATGCTGCAATGTATTTATATGATGAGCAAGCACGGCATAATTATGAATATTTTGATTATCTCTATTCACTTGCTGTTGATGCAGATCAACGGAAAGTCAATACAATTACTTTTTTAGACGAATTAGCACCTCTTATGCAAAGTTCGGAAAAAATAATTATTAATACGGAACTGGATAATGAAAATAAAGTACACTTTCTTACAGTGCATAAAAGTAAAGGGTTACAGTTTCCTTTTGTATTTTTAGTTAATGCGGGCGGAATGATAACCAGTGAAAAAAATAATACCCTCTTTTATTTTGATAAAGAATTTGGTCCTACAGCAAATTTCCGCTCCGAAAAAGAAGCACACAATAAACGAATAGTTAACTATTTCTTTCATAGAGGTAAAGAAGTTGCAGAAAAACAAGCAATAGCGGAGCTAAAGCGCCTTTTTTATGTTGGAGCAACCCGTGCCGAAAAAAAGCTTTTTATTATCGGAACACGGACTCTCATAAACGCTGAAAAAGAAAAACTTAAAGAATATGATGCAAATCAATCGGTAGAGAAAATGGTAAAAACCCCCCGTGTAGACTCAAAAGGTGAACGCATTCATAACAAATCATTTCTTGATCTTTTAGCTATAGGACTTGCATCATCCAATACTCAATCGTATACTGTGCACCCCATTAGTTATTCTGAATCTGAATTGGAGCAAAATATTTATCGGTTGAAGCAAAAAATCCGTCAGCTAACCGGCAGTTTTTCTGATTATTCTGCTATTTCTCAACAAAATCTTGAATTATTCTATCGTGATAGAACAGATTTTTTAGCTCCGCGGAAGCGTATTATCACAACGCCAACAGCTTTTGAAACAACGTACAATGTTGGGAGAGAATTAAAAAGTTTGGAAATTGATCCATTGGTAGCAACAAATCCTGAACTAATACCTCATTTTGGAACATTATGCCATGTAATGATAGAAAAATGTATTGATATAACAAGGAATAATGTACCATTACCAGAAGATATAGGATGGAAAGAAACACGCGCTCAATTCCATGATTTTAACCTTAAAGATTCTGAATTAAAAAAATTGCACCGTACAGCTTTACGGTTAGCAAAAGATTTCTTAAAAACAGATATTGGAAAATACGTAGTATGTACTGCCTCAAATGTTCGCACAGAATTTTCTTTTGTTTTACCACTTTTTAAAGATTCGTATACGATACTTGTTAATGGTACTATTGATCTTATCTACGAACAAAATGGGACATGCATTATCGTTGATTTTAAAACAGACCGTTTTTTTCAGAAGGGCTCACATATAGTACAGATGAGCTGCTATCGGTTGGCAGCCCGCTCTTTTTCCTCGTTACCGGTAAAAATTATTGTTATTTATCTTCGTGAAATGATAGAAGATGCTATAAATACAAGCGTATCTCCAGATTTTTTAGCATCCTATGCTATTCAACAATCTCATTATTAATTTTTTTCCTCTTTTTTTTCTGTTGTTTGCTTTTCTTCTTTTTTCTCATCTTCTCTTTCAACATTTGATACAGCGCTACGACTAAATTCCATTTTAACTTCGTCGTCAACTTTCACAATAACTGAATGTTCTTTAACACTGCTGATAACTCCATGTATTCCACCGATAGTAACGATTTTATCCCCTTTTTTAAGGGCGGAAAGCATTTTTTGTGTTTCTTTTTGTTTTTTATTGTTTGGGCGAATAATTAAAAAATAAAAAATGGCAATAATAAATACCAAAGGTAATAATTGCAAAAGTGTCCCAGCTCCACCGGGAGCAGCTCCGTCACCCGGAGGAACCATAAGTAAAAACCGCATACTGTTTCCTTACAATATTAAGATAGGAAATTATAGTACAGTACGAGTACTTTGACAAGACTAGAGAATAATTGTATGTTTTGCTTCAATAAGAAAAACTCCAAAGAGTCTATCAAGCTGTCCATCAATTACGTACGAAGTCCCAGCGCTATTATTGTACATTGCAGCAACGGTTTCTAGTTCATGTTTATCTTGAGCGTACAGTGCTGAAGCGTACGCAGCGCGGAACAATCCTTTTTCGGCTAACTCTTTTGTAGAAAGCGTTCCGTAGTGACGTTTTGCTTGTCCGTCTATTATTGCCGCAGAACCTTCATAGCCGATAGTCCATATAAAATCTTCACGTGAAAGCATACGTATTCCTTTTTTCTTAATATGAACTGATCACCAATTTTCTGCTAATATTTCAAAATAAGCTTGAGGATGTGAGCAAGCTGGACAAACTTGAGGGGCTTCTGTTCCTTCATGAACATACCCGCAATTAATACAACGCCACCGAACAATGTCGTCTTTTTTGAACACTTTGTTTGAATCTATATTTTTCTTGAGAGCTTCAAACCGTGCTGCATGCTGTTGTTCCGCAACCGCTATAGCTCGAAATACCGCAGCAATAGCCGGAAACCCTTCCGCTTCTGCAGTTTTAGCAAACGCCGGATAACATTCTTTCCATTCATACTCTTCGTCTCCAACAGCAATAATTAAATTTTCAAATGTTGTACCGATAGAACTTGCCGCAAATACCTGCTCAATCTTCACTTCTCCACCGTCAAGCAATCGGAAAAACCGTTTCGCATGCTCTTTTTCCTGTTCCGCTGTTTCAGCAAAGACCTCAGCAATCTGTATAAAACCCTCTTTGCGCGCCGTACTTGCATAAAACGTGTAACGGTTTCGTGCTTGAGATTCGCCGACAAACGCAGACATAAGGTTCTTTTCTGTTTTTGTTCCCCGTATTTTGTCCATAATTACATGTCCCTCTTTAGAAAAAATGTATATGTTACAGTGTAGCATTAACACGATCATATAACAAGCTGCATAACTTTTTAATTTTTCTTATTAAGTGTGAATCATAGTATGCAGTATCTCCATTAACTTAATATGCGGAACAACACCGCGTTTATTGGAGGTTTTATGAATAATCTTAATTCAGTGTTAATTGAAGGTAATATTACCAACGATCCGATTTTCCGTACTATCAGTACTGGAACACCCGTTTGTACGTTTGGTATCGCTTCAAATCGGTATTTTAAGTACAATTCGGAAATGGAAAAAGAAGTAAGCTTTTTTGATATTGAAACATGGTCAAAATTAGCTGAAGCTTGCCGTGATTGGGGACACAAAGGACGCAGCGTACGAGTCGTTGGGCGGCTGAAACAAGACCGCTGGAATGATAGTGAAGGAAAACGGCATGCGAAAGTATTTATTGTAGCTGAACATGTTGAATTTCTTAAAGAGTATGCAAAACATGCAAACGAAGAGCAACCGCAAGAAATGGTATAATATCCTTTAATGTTTCAGAGTATACTCTCAAAGTTTTGGAGTATACTCCTATTTTTTTTATCAAACGTGAATCATAATATATGGTATCTCCATTAACTTAATATGCGGGACAACATCACGTTTATTGGAGGTTTTATGAATAATCTTAATTCAGTGTTAATTGAAGGTAATATTACCAACGATCCGATTTTCCGTACTATCAGTACCGGAACGCCCGTTTGTACGTTTGGTATCGCTTCGCACCGGTGTTTTAAGTACAATTCGGAAATAGAGCAGGAAGTAAGTTTTTTTGACATTGAAACATGGTCAAAATTAGCTGAAGCTTGCCGTGATTGGGGACACAAAGGACGCAGCGTACGAGTCGTTGGGCGGCTTAAACAAGACCGGTGGAATGATAGTGAAGGAAAACGGCATGCGAAAGTATTTATTATAGCTGAACATGTTGAATTTCTTAAAGAGTATGCAAAACATGCAAACGAAGAGCAACCACAAGAAATGGTATAATATCCTTTAAGGTTTCAGAGTATATTCTTAAAGTTTTAGAGTATACCCCCAAAGATTAGAGGTATACCCCTAAAGATTAAAAGTATACTCCCAAAGATTAGGGGTATACCCCGAAAAGCTAGGGGTATACCACCAAAGATTAAAAGTATACTCCTAACATTTTGGGGTATACTCCTAAAGATTAAGAGTATACTCCTAGAAGTTAGGGGTATACCTCAAAAGTATAAACGTATGCTTTAAAAATTCTTCATACCATTTAAGCCGGCTTGATTATTTCTCATAATGAGCTATAATACAACTGTTTTATTTTTTAGCGGGGAACATGTGTCTGATTACTTTGAATCTGATGAAATTGTAAAAAGTTACGATAGCGGTATTTTTAAACGTATTGTTTCTTATTTAAAACCCTACCGCCGTTTGGTGCTTTTAACAGCGGCTGCATTAATTATCTCTACCATAGGAGAGTTAATGATGCCGATTATTCAACAACGGGTTATAGACGATGCGGTATTGGCGCGTTTTTTAACGTTTAATCTTGATAACAGTGGGCAATTGAGCAAGGAAGCTGCACAGGAACTTGACCGGCTTAAGGCTATTCCTCAGAGTATTACGATTGATCATTATCTTTTTGTACCGCAACGCCACAATGTACGGCTTTCTGAAACGATGGAACAAGCATTAAAAGATGCTGGAGTTCTTGAACGTACGTCGTGGTACCGTTTTCTTATAACTGATAAGGCGCGGACAATTATAGCAATGCACAGCGATTGGTTTATTACTAACGAACGGTATGCCGCCCTTAAAACAGCCGACCTTAATCAATTAACGCACCCTGAAAGAACAGCTATTCGAAGCGCCGATATTTCTTTTATCACCCGCGGAGCAGTACTGTTACTTGCGCTATTAATAACAGTATTTGCGTTTACGTTTGTACAAACGTGGCATTCATCTTTAATTGGTCAGTATGTTATGAAAGATCTCCGCCTTGAACTCTTTAAAAAAACGGCTCATCAATCAACAGCTTTTTTATCAAAACATCCGGTAGGGCGTATTGTCACAAGATTAACGAGTGATGTTGAAACGATTAATGAATTTTTTACATCGGTATTGGTTGCATTCCTTAAAGACATTTCAATTATGGCCGGTTCACTGATGACCCTTTTTTTTCTTTCTCCCGCTCTTGGATTCGTAGCGCTCCTTACCTTACCGCCGGTACTTATTATTACGATTATTAGCCGAACTAAAGCACGAGATGCCTTCCGCCGCCAACGAACTGCTTCTTCACGAGTTAATGCCTATTTAGCAGAACGGCTTGCAGGTGTTCAAGTCGTACAATTATTTCATGGAGAACAAAAAAGTAATAGAGAATTTAATGTCAGGAATACAGAACTATTGGAAGCAAATTTAAAAGAAATGTATGTCTATGCAACATTCCGCCCGTCAATAGAATTTCTTTCAACCGTAACAACTGCCGTCATTATTGGAGTCGGTGCGAGTATGGTACTTCATTTATCACTTTCTTTAGGAACGTTAATTGCATTTGTTAATTTAATTGCGATGTTTTATGCTCCGGTTACTGATATTGCCGAGAAATATACCCTTTTACAAAGTGCAATGGCTGGCGGAGAACGTATTTTTACCTTTTTAGACACTGACGAATCAATTTCTGACCGCGGGACACATACACTCAACGGAAATACTCAAGGACATGTTGCGTTTGACCATGTACATTTTTCGTATAGAAAAGGAGAAGAAATTCTCAAAGGCCTCACATTTACAGTGAGACCTGGTGAAACAGCGGCGATAGTTGGACCGACAGGGGCAGGTAAGACAACTATTGTTAATCTTATTGCCCGACTGTGGGAAGTTGATTCGGGAACGGTGAAGCTTGATGGAGTAGCCGTTCAAGATATTCCGCTCAACGAGTTACGAAGGGCGGCGCTTCCGGTGCTACAAGATGTTTTTTTATTTTCAGGGACCGTTGCTGATAATATTCGGCTTGGTTTGGATTTATCAGATGCTCAAGTTGAAGCAGCAGCACGAGCTGTGTATGCGCATGATTTTATTTCGGCACTTCCAGAAGGTTATCAAACAAAGTTATCAGAAGGAGCAACGAATATCTCGTCGGGACAAAGACAACTCATTAGTTTTGCCCGTGTTATTGCTCACAATCCCGTCGTGGTAATACTCGACGAAGCAACAAGTTCAATAGACACTGAAACAGAACAACTCATTCAATTAGGAATTCAAAAAGTTTTAGCGGGTAGAACTTCAATCGTTATTGCACACAGACTTTCAACAATCCGCAATGCAGACCACATTTTTGTTCTGTCTAACGGATATATAGTTGAAGACGGTACCCATGAAAAATTACTTGCACAAAAGGGTATCTATGCAAATTTATACCGTTTACAGTTCGGCGGAACTTAAATATTGAAAAAATTTATATAATCGGTTATCATGAGAATCCATGGAAATCAACAACAATACTATACGTCTACTTGCTTTGGATTTGGACGATACCGTTTTACGTTCTGATTTAACTATTTCACTGCGTACTCGGAATGCAATACGGAAGGTAGAATCAGCAGGCATTGAGGTAATTGTAGCTTCCGGACGGATTCCGGCATCTATGGACAAATTTGTGAAACAACTTGGTTTACATAAACGGAACCGCCCCCTCATTTGCAGCAACGGTTCAATCATTATAGAAAGTATGACCGGAAAGGTAACGTATGAAGCGTTTATACCGTTTGAATCAGCACTCATTGTCTATGATTTAGTGACTGCTGAAGGCTTTTCGGTACAAATTTATGAAGGGTCAACGCTGTATGTTTCTAAACAAAATGAATTTACTGACTATGATATAAAATTGACCGGTTTAAAGCAGATCGTAGCTCCCGATTTTCGCGAAAAACTTATCGATGGATGTCATAAACTACTCATTCCCGGTGACCCGATGATCCTTCAGCCGTTGATGAAGCTTTTAAACAGTTACCTTGATAAAGAAATTACACTGTTCACAAGTAAACCGTATTTTTTGGAAATTTTGCCTCCCAATGTTAATAAAGGAACGGCGCTCGCTATCGTAGCTGAAAAGCTTGGTATTAGCGCAGATTCTGTTATGGCAGTCGGAGATTCTATGAATGATGCAGAGATGATAAAATGGGCGGGAATTGGCGTGGCAATGCAGAATTCTTCAGAATCATTTAAACAAATTGCCGATATGGTAACGGAACGATCAAACGATGACGATGGTGTTGCAGATTTAATCGAACATATATTTTGTAACCGTTAACATTAAAGGAAATTATATGGGACAGGAAACAACAGACGGGATTCCAATCAGTACCGTGGACTCTCCGTCTGTAGTGTTAGAGTTGATCTACCAATTGAAAATAAAAGATGTAATGCATACGGCGGTCATTACTGCAAAAAAAACAGATACTCTTCGCTATGTTCAACGGTTGATGCAGGAAAACGGTATTACCGGCATACCTATAACTGAGGGAAGTCAACTGGTTGGAATTGTGTCTATTGATGATATTGTTCAAGCATTGGATGGAAACTACATTGAAGATGTTGTTGAAAATCATATGACAAAGCATGTCATTGTTCTTGAAGATGATATGCCGCTCTCTTTTGCTATCTCATATTTAAATAAATACCGGTATGGACGGTATCCTGTCGTTACAAAACATAATGAGCTTGTTGGTATTTTGACTTCAAAGGATGTCATAGGGACACTCCTTGTAGAAATGAATCGGGAGGTACTTCGTCTGGAAAAATTGCATCAAACGATAGAAAGAATGCCGGAACGTTATTCAGAAATGGAATTTACTACGGTACGGTACGATTTTGAGCTGGCTGGGCGTGCTTCAACTGAGATTAAAAAAGCACTCAAGCAGCGAAATATTGATTCAAAAATGATTCGCCGTGTTGCCATTGCAAGTTATGAATTAGAAATCAACCAAGTTGTTCATTCGGACGGAGGAGTGATTCGTTGTTCTATTCACCCCGATAAAATTGTGATCGTTGCAACGGACACGGGACCTGGCATTGCGGACATCGGTTTAGCGTTGACTGAGGGGTGGTCGACGGCAAATGAATGGATTCGTTCTCTTGGTTTTGGTGCTGGTATGGGGCTTGCAAATACAAAAAGGGTTTCTGATGAATTTTCTTTAGAATCTACAGTAGGAACCGGTACCACCGTCCGATCGGTAGTGTTTATTAGTACCCCAACGACTGAAAAGCCTTTCAGTCAAGAATATTAAGAGTTTTTATGACAATACGTGACGTTGCTCATACACTCAACGCAGAGATTGCATCAGATATTTTTGATAATTCGGAACTTTCCGGAGCTTATACGTCTGATTTACTGTCGGATGTACTGGCGAATGCTAAAGACGGTGGGGCATTAATTACCATTCAAGCCCATAAAAACACCGTAGCTGTTGCAACACTAGTCAATATTACCGTTATTATTATCTGTAATAACCGACCGTTACCCGAAGATATGATTGAAGCCGCCAACAATGAAGCAATTACTATTCTTCGTACGCACGAAAATCAATTTACCGTATCTGGAAAGTTGTACAATTTCTTTGAAAAGTAGATCACTTTCACCTAGCTCTAGGCAAGTCCAGAGGATTGTACCTAGCTGCACGGCTAATCCGTACCAGAATTCGATTCGATTCCTTATTAGAATTCGATTCGATTCCTTACTGGAATGCAAACCGATTCCTTACTGGAATGCAAACTAATTCCTTACTGGAATGCAAACCGATTCCTTACTGGAATCCAAACTGATTCCTTATTAGAATGCAAAGTGATTCCTTAGTGGAATCGAAACTGATTCCTTAGTGGAATACAAAGTGATTCCTTATTAGAATCGAAACTGATTCCTTATTAGAATTCAAACCGATTCCTTATTAGAATTCAAACCGATTCCTTACTGGAATGCAAACTGATTCCTTACTGGAATCCAAACCGATTCCTTATTAGAATTCAAACCGATTCCTTACTGGAATCGAAACTGATTCCTTACTGGAATCCAAACTGATTCCTTACTGGAATCGAAAC
>JAISSB010000091.1 GCA_031273325.1 Treponema sp.
ATAAACATAGTATAAAAATACCAAAACAGTCAACGTATTACGTGTTCTCCTCTTTCTATAGAATCCGCCTTTTTAGGGTGGATAATATTTTATGAGGAGGACTCTATGAGAACTATCAAGAAGAGTCTTTTTCCCATCATTGCGCTATGTGTGCTCGCAGTACTGCTGGTTACTGCCTGCAAAGACGAGGACGATCCTGCGCCGCCCGCATCGACTACGTTCACCGTAACCTTTGACAAAAACGAAGGAACGACTGACGCGGATCCGACAACCAAAACGGTCACTGCTCCTGCAACAACCGTTGACGCATTGCCTACTCCTCCCGCCAGAACTGATTATCTGTTCGACGGTTGGAATACTCAAGCAAACGGTGAAGGTGAAGCATTTACAGCTGATAACGTCGTAACTGCAAGCATCACGGTATATGCCCAATGGACAGCAGATGAACGGATAGCGTTAACGGTGGAGACCGAGAATGAGGCTGTTGATGCTGCTAAGGCTGATACAACAGCAGACGTTGAATTTACGTTCACCGGCACTGCACCGACAGGGCTTACGAAAGATGACTTTGTCGTTACGAGTAGTGTTGAGGGAATCACTGCAACTATAGCAAATGACGAAGCGGTCGTAGTGGGGGAAAATAAAGTAACTGTTACGATAAGCTTTGCCGCAAATCCAAGCGAACAAGTACTCTACACGGTAGCTATTAATCCAGCCAGCACTCTGATTAAGGGTGATGCAGAAGTTGTTGTTACTCACAACAATACATAGCATGTTGTAGTGCATACTTAAAAAAAGGCTTCTCGTTGCGGGAAGCCTTTTTTGTATGGGGACAGACCTCCCCATAGTTATGAATTCATCGAATTCTACGTGTGGGCTTTCCTTATATGGGAAAGCCTTTTTTGATTATTGGGGACAGACCTCCCCGTACACCGTTCCTCTTGACCGTACGTCAAGCAAAACCTATACTTTAAAAGTAACGGAAGCGGGATGCACCGTTAATTATGCCCAATCGTTGTAATTGGGACAGGCTGCTTTAACAGCCAATTGGAGAAGCGAAAACCACCGTTCCAGCCGGTGTAGCTATATGCAAGCCTCTGGATTTTCCCAGAGCTAGTTGAAAGAAGTATATGGAGGATTGTATGGCAATCAAAACGGTAAAGTCCGTTGATCTCAAAGGAAAAAGAATCATTATGCGTGTCGATTTTAACGTGCCTATGAAAGACGGTGCGGTGCAGGACGACACAAGAATTACGGCGGCGCTTCCGACTATTCGGTATATCCTAGACCAAGGAGTTTTGTCGCTTACGCTGATGTCACACTTGGGTGACCCTAAAAAAGATGCAGAAAAGGCTAAAGAAAAAGCTGAAAAAAATGCACAACCATTTGATTATGAAAAATATATAGCCGGAAAGCATCGCATAAGACCGGTTGCTGAATATTTAGGGAAGAAATTAGGCAAGCCGGTTATCTTTGCAGGAGAAGACGGTTGTTACGGTAAAAAAGCTTTTATTGAATCCCAACCGGCAGGTTCGATTATTATGCTTGAAAATACCCGCTTCCATAAGGAAGAAACAGCAAAAGAAGCATCTGAGCGCGACAAGTTAGCTAAAGAATTAGCAACATACGGTGATATTTTTGTTAATGACGCATTCGGTACAGCCCACCGCGACCATGCATCTACCGCAAGTATTGCAAAATTTGTGGCTGTTTCAGTTGCAGGGTTCCTCATGGAAAAAGAGGTTAACTATCTTGAACCTATCGTTACAAATCCTGTGAAACCGTTGGTTGCAATTATCGGCGGAGCAAAAGTTTCTTCGAAAATTGCAGTTCTGGAAAGTTTAATTAAAAATGCAAGCGCACTCATTATCGGGGGCGGTATGGCATATACGTTTCTCAAAGCACAGGGGCACAGTATTGGAAAATCTCTTGTAGAAGAAGATCAACTGGATACCGCAAAAAAGATTCTCGCAGCAGCACAGGCAGCAAAAGTTCACATTATTCTCCCAATTGACCATATCGGCGCAGAAAAATTTGAAGCTTCAGCTACTCCGGTGCTTATTGATTCTATTGATCTCCCGGACAATATCATAGGCTTAGATGTTGGAATAAAAACTGCCAACGAATACGCAAAAGCACTTGCAGATGCAAAGACGATTGTATGGAATGGACCGGTTGGAGTTTTTGAATTCGACGCATTTTCCAAAGGAACTGAGAAAGTTGCTGCGTTGGTTGCTGAATGTACTTCCCGAGGAATTATTACCGTAGTTGGCGGTGGAGATTCTGTTGCAGCAGTGAATAAGTTTAACCTTGCCAGTCATATAAGTCATGTCTCCACAGGCGGAGGAGCTTCTTTGGAATTGCTTGAAGGTAAAAAATTGCCCGGCATTGAAGTGTGCCGCGGATAGTAAGGAGAAATTATGTCAAGAATATACTATATAGCTGGTAACTGGAAAATGCACAAGACACGTGCTGAAGCTGCAGATTTGGCGCGGGCGCTCCGAACACAGCTGCAAGACGGTGTGCATAAATACCTTGTTGCTCCAAGTTTCAGCGCACTCGAAACTGTCGGGCCGCTTATTAGCGGATCAAACATTCGGCTTGGTGCACAGAATGTAGCCGTTGAAGAACAAGGAGCACATACCGGGGAAGTTTCTGTACTGCAGCTCAAAGATTTAGGAGTTCAAACGATAATTGTGGGCCATAGCGAGCGGCGACACGTTTATAAAGAAGAAGATGCGCTGATCAATAAGAAACTTCGTTTAGCACTCAAGCATGGATTTGAAGTTATCCTCTGCGTCGGTGAGACATTGGAAGAACGCGAAGCCGGACAAGCAGAAGTTGTTTGTGAAAGCCAAACGTTATGGGGACTTGCAGGACTTGGTGCAACAGATTTGGCAAATATTGTCATCGCCTATGAGCCGGTGTGGGCAATTGGTACAGGAAAAACCGCTACTCCTGAAGATGCAGATGCAATTCATGCGTCAATTCGGAAGGTTATTGGGCGACTGTACGGTACAAGTGCAGCAGAACAATTGATTATTCAATATGGCGGGTCAGTAAAACCTGAAAATGTAAAAGCATTGATGGCAAAAGAAAATATTGACGGAGCTTTAGTTGGAGGAGCTTCGCTCAAAGCAGAAACTTTTGCCGCTATAGCAAAATTTTAAACAATTCCCCCTCTTGACGAGGGGGATGTTAACAGTATTCGTAGTTAAAATTGTATATATTTTCCATAATAATACCATACCGTATGAGCATAACAAACGTGATATTAAAAGTACTTGACACACTGTACTAGTTCATTTACTATTGTAATATATTAATAGGACAATCTATTATTATTTTAAGGAGAAGAATAATGAAAACAGTTGGTGTGGTGATTGCAGTGCTGATAAGTGGTCAAGCTCTATGGGGACAGACCCCTTCGGCATCAGAATTGTTGGATCGGGTTGATAATAACGAAGTATTCCAGACAATCAGTTATGAAGGTACTATGATCATTGAGTATCAAAATCGCCGGTATGTGAAAACTATGCGGGTCTGGGCGCGGGAAAATAACGACAGTTTTATTGAATTTATCAATCCAGAAGATCGTGGTACAAAATATTTAAAAAAAGGTGGGCGACTCTACGTTTACTCTCCGGATACCGAAGAAGTGATGCTTATTTCCGGACATATGCTGAAAGAATCAATGATGGGAAGTGATCTTTCTTATGAAGATACCATTGAAAATGACAAACTTTCCAACCGTTACAATCCTGTGATAGCTGGCTCGGATACGTGGAATGGAGTTGATTGCTGGGTTTTGGATTTAACTGCAAAAAAACGGAATGAAAGTTATCCAAAGCAGAAATTATGGATTAATAAGCAAAATAATGACCTTGTTCATTATGAATTATTTGCTCTTTCCGGTGCAAAGCTCAAAGAATACACGCTCCTTCGTGTTGAAGTTTTTGGTTCGCATCGTTTTCCTGTTGAAACAGAATTGCGTGATTTACTTCGTCGCGGCAGTAAAACAACGATCAGTATGCAGAATGTGATTCTCGATCAACCGATAGCTGATTCGGTTTTTAGTCAACGTAATTTAGAACGGTAAGAAATCATGAAACGGTTTTTTCTTTTAATAGGAGCAACAGTGCATATTTTTTCTCTGTCTGCTCAAGATTTTCGTATTTCTGGACGCTCTGATACGACGGTTATGCTCAACAGCGGCACAGGAGACGCCCCGGAATTTTCTTACGGTATCGAAGAGTATGTGAATTTAAGGATTCAAACCACGCTTGGTGAGTATGCAACCTTTTACGGAGCATTTAATTTAATTGCCAGTTCCGGGATTCCTTCACAAAATGCCAGCGCACTCGGACAGTTAAACTCCGGAGTAACTGGAATGAATACTTCCTCTTTTATATTTGGCGATAATTATACGTCGGCGGTGGAATTGGAACGGTTGTATATCCGTATCAACAGTGACTTTGCAGACCTTGACCTTGGATTAATGCGCTTAGCTTTCGGTTTTGCTACCGTGTTTGGACCGATGGATTTCTTTAATTACCGTAATCCGCTTTTTCCGGATGCTCGCCCTCGCGGAATTCTTGGATATTCTGCTGCATTTTATCCGCGCGGTCTAAAAGTCACAACATTCGGTACCGCTCCGGTTAATCCGTTATTGAATGCCGGATTCCGTTTTGGTTTAAGCGCTGAACAGCATTGGCGTTGGGGAAGTGTTCAAGGTCTCTATTCCTATGAAACTCCAAAAGAATATTCTTCGCAAGGAGTACACCGTTTTGGAGCTTCGATGAAGATTGATTGGAAATGCGGGATAGTTTCAGAATTACTGTACGCATTAAATGCAGACTCGTCATTGAACGGTCTTGCTGCAACTGTTGGTGCTGATTATTCAATGTTCGATGGAAAACTGTACCTCCTCGCTGAATATCTTTTCAACGGTGACGGTTCTTCTACTGCACGAAACGCCGAAAATATTGGCGGCTTTTTAAATAATCATTATCTATATGCGTCCGGAACCTACAGTATCACCGACTATACCACCGTATCTCTTGCGGTACTTTCAAGTTTGTCTGACGGTTCTCTTGCTCCCATAGTTTCTGCCAGCCATGAACTGTTTCAAGGTTTTAATTTAAGCTGTTCCGCCCGCATTCCTTTAGATACCCGAGATCCGGGAGAACTCGGTCCCACACCGCCGCAGTCGAACAATGTCGGAAGCCGCATTATCGTGAACCTTAAAGCTCAATTAAAATTTTAATCTTTTTAAAGTCACAACCCCGGTCGTTTGATCGGGGTTTTAATGCTTAACAACTATGACTTTTTCGCATACACTGTCTGTATGATTAACATTAACGATAACACATATAAACAACGTCTTGAAAAACTGTATGATTGGATGACAGCAGAAAATATCGCGATTACTCTGTTTGAAGACAGTGAAGAACATCGGGATCCCGCGGTGCGGTGGCTTTCAGGAATGCCCGGTGACGCATTGCTGCTTTTGACCCCTACCCGGCAATCAATTCTTATACCGTGGGACACCAATATAGCCGAAGCTATGGCTCAAGCCGATACGCTTATTCCCTACAATGAATTTGGCCGTCAATGTACTAAAGCTTTGCAAAAAATAGCTGCTTTTTTGAAGCTGCCGTCCGGGGCAAAAATAGAAATTCCTCCGGTAACTCCCTATCCCGCATTTCTTGAATATGTTGAATTACTAAACGGATGTGATATTATCTGCCGTCACGACGGGATTCACAGTACAGTAGTTAAAGCACGCGCAATAAAAGATGCCTCTGAAATTGAACGGTACCGCAAAATTGCTGCAATTACCAACGATATAATCGATCTTTTGGAACAAAAAATCCGCGCAGGAAAGCTGAATACCGAAGCAAAAGTAGCTCTTTTTATTGAATCTGAGGCACGGGCGCGCGGTTGTGAAGGAACGGGTTTTGGTACGCTGGCTGCCGGACCGACGCGGAGTTTTGGAATCCATGCCTTTCCTCCGTACACGGCAGGACCGTTTGCAACAGACGGGCTTTCTATTTTAGATTTTGGGCTCAAATATCAAGGATACACGAGTGACGTTACCCTCACGTTTGTCCGCGGGGATCTTGCCCCCGATCAAGAGCCTCTCGTAATACTTGTTCAGAATGCACACGATCTTGCAATCAAATCCCTCAAACCGTCTGTTTCTGCCCTTTCTATCGGGAAGATCGTTGAAGATTATTTCTGGGAGTATGAAAAAGTAATGCCTCATAACTTGGGACATGGCATTGGACTTGAAGCGCACGAAGGACCTTCATTGCGAAACCGTGCCGATAATGATTGGACTCTTGAGCCAGGTATGATTTTCACCATTGAACCCGGTTTGTACGATGTAAAATTCGGCGGTTGCCGGCTTGAAGACGATATTCTTATGACTGAATCTGGTGCTGAAGTATTGACAAAAGCCCGCATTATCCAGCTTTAACCCCGTTAAAATCTTCATAATTGTTAACCAGCACTCCATCACGGTGATAATGATACCGTGAGATACAGATTCCGTACTGCTAACAGTGCGGAATCTGTGCCATTTTAGATCATGAATCAGAGGTCTGTCCCCGTTTTAAATAAAAAAAAGAGCGGCTCCACGGAGCCGCTCTTTCATACGCGCATGCGTATATTAACTAGCTGAATTAAATGTTACGTTGCTCCAGTCAATAATAACTGTGTATGGTGTTTTACCCGTACCCGCAGGTGTTATCTCCAACTTAGCTGTTTTAGGCGTAACGCCGTCTGCAATGAGTATGTCAAACCCGCCGTCCCATTTATTAGGATCTCCATCCGTGTAGATTTTTTCTTTTACATGGGTACCGTTCGTGACAACGATATCACCGTTGCCGTCATTCCACGTCGGGTCCTCATACCCGTCTGTACCTTTGTAAAGGATGAAGGAATTATTTGTTTGCTTAATGGTCACACCGTCTCCCAGCTCAAGCCCTTTGATTACAAATGCGGAATACTTTGTCGGTATATCTGCTGTAGTGTCTGTAGTAAACTCCGAAACAACAAAGTCGGTTGCCAAGCCGGTCGGAATACCGGAAGTAATCGTGCCTTTCAAGACAATGGTGGTAACACCGCTTACTACGCCTTTCTTGGCGGATTCAATGCTTAATCCAGCAGGATTAAAGGCGCTGTTTTCGGAAAGGGTGTAGTTATTAACAGTAGTAAGATTTTCTGTCCACTGGGCGTAAACCGTGATGTTCGCTGTTACTTTAGTGGAAGCTGTGAATGTTGTGCCGGTACCGTCTGCTTTGGTATTCCACGCTACGAATGTGTAATTGGTTTTAGTCGGGTTACTAGGCAATGCGTCGACGGTTTGACCATCGGTAACCGTTTTGGTTGTCGGATCTGCTTCAGCAGTTCC
>JAISSB010000026.1 GCA_031273325.1 Treponema sp.
GTTTGATTTTGTAAAATGGTCGTTTGATTTTAATAAAACGGTCGTTTCATTTTTCAAAACGGTCGTTTGATTTTAGTAAAATGGTCGTTTGATTTTAGTAAAATGGTCGTTTGATTTTAATAAAACGGTCGTTTCATTTTTCAAAATGGTCGCTTGATTTTCTAAAACGGTCGTTTCATTTTGTAAAACGGTCGTTTCATTTTATAAAACGGTCGTTTCATTTTGTAAAATGGTCGTTTGATTTTCTAAAACGGTCGTTTGATTTTGTAAAATGGTCGTTTGATTTTCTAAAATGGTCGTTTGATTTTAATAAAACGGTCGTTTCATTTTTCAAAACGGTCGTTTGATTTTCTAAAATGGTCGTTTGATTTTAGTAAAACGGTCGTTTCATTTTGTAAAACGGTCGTTTCATTTTATAAAACGGTCGTTTGATTTTGTAAAATGGTCGTTTGATTTTGTAAAATGGTCGTTTGATTTTGTAAAATGGTCGTTTCATTTTTCAAAAGTGATCAGGAATGACATGTTTTTGTCCCACAGGACAAAGCTTGTGGGCTTTAGATTAAGAAAAATGTTAAAGTATTTCTTCACCGTTCAAGAGAAACCTTGAAATAATAAGTCATCTATGCTACCATACAGCTTATGGCACAAAAAGTTGGGTTATACTCCATTTTGAAGTTCTATGCACAAAAAAGCGGTTCTTCATATATAAATACGCAGCAATTTTTAGATTTTCTTACTAAATATGCTGTGAAACATGCTCCTAATCATCCTGAATGGGAAGAATGGACTAAGGGAGTTAAGGCGAAGTTTACCAGCGAACTTTCCAAACTCCTTGAACAAAATAAGTGTCAAAATTTGAGCGGCGACAAGAAGGGAATGATATCATTACCCTATTACTATATTGATATGATTCAGGATGCATACCAAAAATGGTCTACTAAAACAGAGGAGCTTTTCCCAAGTGAAGGAAGTCTGAGCCTGAAAGTTCCGGGAACAGAACTGGTTATCATTCAAGTTGAACAAGAATTTATTGATTATTTGAGAGATCCGCCGGAAGAAGATGATATGGCAGTGTACCGGTTACAATTTACTGAAGCACGGTACGGTTCTATACTAGCAACAGCCGATCTTCTTCCGAACCGTCTCCTTGAAGTTGCTGTGTTAAAAATTTCTTTATATCTTAATAATCAATCTGATAAAGACTATATAGAACATAAATTAAGAATACAATTTCAAGGAAAAGAAGGGTATCTTAAAGAGATAATTAATCGCATTGTTAAAGAACCGCTTCAATCTATTAACACTATTAAAGAAGGTGGAGACTCGTCAAATATTTTTTGGCTTCACTTTTGCAGTCTTATACGGATTGATATGAAAAAAAAAGCAGATCTCCTTACCAGAGAGCTTGCTGTTGTTCAAGCTGTGCATCTTGTTGAACAGTATTATGCTTTTTATAAAGCAAAAGCAGTGAAAAACAGAGAGCGAGAGTTTGCATTAAAAGCGCTTGATTCAAATTTTGAAACGCAACCGTTCATATTTACTATGGGAGACATACTTAATTTTACCAATAATCAAGATATACCTCTTTTAGGTCAATATTCAGAAGATGATCTGCAGCAGTATCTTAATAAAAAGACTTCAGAATCTACAGGAGAATCGGTTTCAGAAATTTTATTGTTGAGAGGAATGGGAGGAGAACAATGGTTTGTAAAGAAAACAAAATTGCTGAATGTTTGTGCGAGATTGCTTACTGAAGTACGTCCGCAAATTAAAAAAAATCTGTTAAAGCGTTGGCTAAAATTGCTCAAAGATTTTCAACGTGAACCAGCTATGGATAATGACACTGATTTTGAAAAGCTTTTAAGCCGTTCATTAAAAGAAGTTTCTCCTCAATTAGCTGCTATTTTAGGGGATTCACGATTGCTCCTTGTGTATATGGAAACAGAATCCAGTCAAGAAAAAATTCCAGAAACAGCGCGTTTTTTTATTAACGGTAAACTTATTCCTATGACTTCTTTACTGTTAGTTAAACGCAAAGATGTTTTAGCCGAAATCAATATAGACTTACCGTTCTATTATTCCGTCCCGCTTTTGTTTAGAATTGCAGCTTATTTTCATGGTCTTAAGAGAAAAAAAGTAAAACCCCCCGTAAAACAGCGTAAAACTGAGCGTGTTGGAAAACAATCTGAAGACCTTAAAACTGTTTTAAAAGCTGCTGAAGAAAAACTTGTGCCGGAAGGATCTTCAATAGAAGCAACGTTAGAAAGTCTCAAAAAACGGTGGGGAAAATTGTTAGACCCCACGTCTCAAAAGAATTTGATCGAAGATGTAAATTCGCTGGTGCGCGACCGATTGCGAAAATTAACTCGGGTACGAAATATAAAAATAACACCTGAAATGCTTGATCAAATGGCAGAAGAAATAGCGGGTAATGAAGTGCTTGCACGGCTCCATGAAACTGAAGCTCTTCAACAGTACATAAAACTGTATATGATAGATCAATTGCTTCCCGTTGCTCTTCGTCGGGATTACAGACGTTAGATGTATTATCTATTAATAGTATGTGCATTAACGGTAACGGTACCGGTCTTTTCTCAAGGAAATGCTGAAGAAACAGAAGAAACGATACTTAACCCTGAATGGGTGCTTTGCGTGACGGCATGTGAATATTCTTCATTACCTTTGGCACAGCAGTATCTTGGTTCTTTATATATACGTTCTATAGTTTATAATCTCGGCAAGGTGCAGCACCGTGCGCGCTCTTCGGCAGAACGTGAATATTATACTGTTGCGGCGCGAAACAGCGCACGTACTGTTGCTGCACGAGAGCTTGCTGCAAAACGTCTTGAACGTGATCAGCTATTCTTCCGCGGTAATTCTCAGCAGGCATACAAAAAAGCTCTCAAAACGCTTGATAAAACTATAGAAACACTTGAACAAACGGTGCTGAATATTGAAACAGCTCCGCTTACTGTCGAGCCGCGTCCACAGATTCGCCTTGCAACAGTCAATGAGCAACAGCATTATCCGCCTCCGCCGCGTCCCGGTTTTGAAGGATCTGTTTGTGTAGCTAACGGTGCCGACGCACTCCTTAGCTTAAGCCTCAGTCCTTTTCATGGGCGCATTGTTGCAACGATAAAACTGTGGACTATTGCGAGCGCCGCATATACGTATGAAGACAGTATTCTTTTTTCTCTCGAAGATAGCACGGAAGCTCTTGAAGAGTTAATTACTCCGTTCATTGCTGCGGTGTCTGCTGAAGCTCCAGCTACCCTTAACGTACATACAACTCCTGCTGACACGCTCGTTTCAGTGAACGGGGTACTTGTACGGGATATAAAAAATGAAAAATTTATGCCCGGCACTGCTGAAATAAGCGTTTCTGCAGACGGTTATGAGACTAATACCACCGTGGTTGAACTTAAATCTGAAGAATTAACGGAACTGTTCGTTGATTTACGTCCTTTTGGAAACCGTTCGTTGATCGTTGATGCACAGCAACCGTCACGGGTATATCGAGGGAGCGAATATCTTGGAGATACGCCGCTTCATGTTACTATCCCTGCTGATCAAACCGAATACCTTCGTCTTGAAAGTATGGACGGAAGAACTGCCTCTGCCATTATTGAAGGAGGCGCACCGCTTAGCAATGCGACAGCTTTAAAACCGTTTCTCAACTACACGTCCCCTCAAGCTGAGTTAGAAAAAAAACGAAGACAATTCTACAATGCTTTTGGGCGCTTTTGGCTTACCTTGCCCATAGCAATCCTTGCAACCGGTATCAACAGTTCTGAAACAGTTGCAGGTAATCTTTTTCCCAACATTCAACTCAATAGACCGCTCACGATGTCAATCACTGTTGGAAGTTGGGTACTTTTCGGACTCACCACCGCCGAAGTTATATACCGTGCATCACGGTATATTGGATTTGCAAGTGAAGGTGTGCCGTCAACAATCCGTTAACACAAGATCTGTCCCTTTGCACTCAGAATGAATCAAAATAAGCTTACACTCCGTTAACTGGTATATGGCTCGCAAAAATAGAGGGGATACCTCCCACGGTGATACGTATTATGTCACCGTTAAACTAAATCAATGGGTAATGGAACTCAAAAATTCAGACATAAAAGCCCTTTGTGTACAGGTTATCGCTGAAGCGCATCAAAAATATGATTTCAAGCTATGGAACTTCTGTATTATGGATAATCACATTCATGTTCTTATAACACCGGAGAAAGACGTTAGTCTTTCTGTAATTATAAAATGGATAAAGATGGTCTTCGCAATCCGGTGGAATAAGCTGCACGGAGTGAAAGGGCATTTGTGGGGAGATAGATTTCACGCACGAATGATAGAGAATAGAGAAGATTTTCTGAGAGTATTCCGGTATATCAACCAGAATCCGGTAAAAGCAGGACTGGTAAGACAATGGATATTCGGCGGATTATATCATTATCTTCACAAGATTGTTTGTATTGTAACAACATTCTTAGACTTACTCGCTCAGATCTTCACGCAGTAAGCAAAGGCTGTCCCCATATATCTTCTAGCTAATTTTGACTCGCTCGCAGCTAATTCTGAGTCATTCTTAGTTAATTCTGACTCATTCTTAGCTAATTGTGACTCATTCTTAGCTAATTGTGACTCGTTCTTAGCTAATTCTGACTCATTCTTAGCTAACTGAGTCTTGGTTCTAGTTAACTAAGTCTCCGTTCTAGTTAACTGGGTCTCCGTTCTAGTTAACTAAGTCTTGGTTCTAGCTAGGAGTAAAGTATAGCTTTTGAGTATTTTGAATCTAATTCCGCAGCCACGGACACAAGAGCCATTCTAAGAAATCTAAAAAACCAAAAATCATTAAACCAATAGCACTGAGGGTAGCGATTGCACCATACATTTCTGCATACGCAATACGAGTCCAGGCGTCCATAATAAGGTATCCAAGTCCAGACTCAGAGGCAAAGGTTTCAGAAAAAAAAAGGACTGCAATTGCCGTACCGGAACTAACCCGAAGGCTGCTCAACATATCGGGCAAAAGAGCAGGAATAATCACATCGCATAGAAGATTCATGCGTGACGCACCTAATGAACGAACCGAATCGATCAAAGGTTCTGCGATACGTTTCGCTGCGTCCCGTATTGTTACCAATATCTGACTAAAAATAATTAAACTAATCAGTACAATTTTAGAAATCTCTCCCAAGCCGAGGAAAAGCATAATGACCGGTAAAAAAGTTGCCTTTGGAAGGGGGTGAAAAACATATAATACCGGAGAAATAATGTGATTTATCCATTGATGCCGTCCAGCCAAGATACCGATACATGCGGCAGGAACAAAACTGCACAGTACCGATAAAAAAATACGCGAAAAACTTGCATGTACATGCCGATACAGGCTGCCGTTTTCAGCTAGGTGTATTAAAGCACTTAAGGCTTTGTCCGGACCGGGCAGAAAAGGACGGTTGACCAGCACTGAAATGCCAGCCCAAAAAAGGAGACTTCCTATAATTCCAAGGATTGGACCGATAATTTTAGCAATTTTCATTGAGTAACGCGCGTATTTGTATACAATATTGCTGGAAGGTCGTACTTGAACGTCCGCTCTGTTGTGCAATTATTACAGAAGAACTCAAGGTGCCGGGATTATTACCGGTCATAACCCACACAGTGTCCGCTAGATATACCGCTTCTTCTATTGAATGAGTTACGATGATAACGGTGATGTTTCGTGCATACCATACGCTGCGGAGAAAATCTTGAGCCGCTTCGCGGGTTAAGGCATCAAGTGCCGAAAAAGGTTCATCCATTAAGAGCAGATCCGGCTCGCCTACAAGCGCACGGGCAATTGCAACCCGCTGTTTCATACCTCCTGATAGTTGAGCCGGATAACGGTTCCACGATTCTTCGAGACCAAATTCTTTTAAAATAGTATGGATTCGCACATTTCGAACAGCCCGTGCAATATGATTAATGTTAAGCGGTAAGGCTACATTAGCAAAAACATTTTTCCATGGTAATAAACCGTAATCTTGGAAAATTACTGCCGTTCCCCGGCGGATTCCCTGTATTAGCTCACCGTTAATAACAACTTCTCCCCGGGTTGGTTTTCTTAACCCTGCGATAGTATGCATTAAACTGGTTTTACCGCAACCGGATTTTCCAATAATTGCTGTTATACTCCCCCTGTTTAAGCATGCATTCACCGCTTCAAAAGCGCACAGAGTGTTTCCCCCTGTTAGGGGATAGTTAAGTGCAAGATTTTTTAATAGTACCACTCAGCGATAGCCCGTCCATCAATAAGATCAGAGGGATTTAAAGAATGTGAAAGTAAGGCGTAATTTTCAAGCCATTTGAGCGCTTGTTCTATCTGATCGATAGCCGGTAGTTGTGGTTCCCGGTAGTACACAAATTGGTATGCGTTTCGCACTTCTTGAGGGAAACCGGCTTTTTCAACTAAATAGTCACGGTATGCATGGGGATCAGCGTTGATTTTCTGCGCTGCTTTATAGTATGCACGGTAAAATTTTTGTACATCACTCAACCGGGTATCCAATGTTTTTTGAGAAAAGAGTAAAATACCCGCGTCAATACCGGTCGTATCTGTTGTAGCAAGGAGTGCGGCTCCTGCAGCAGAAGCCGCAGTTAAAAGCGGTTCAGGTAAACTAGCTGCACTTACTTGTCCATTAAGTACCATTTCTAAACGGAGCGGCATCCTTGGAACGGAGACTGCTTCATATTCATTGAATGAAACACCGGCACTCTGTAACAGAGCATCAACCGTATACTGAATAATCGTGTTCCTTGAAAGAGCTATTTGTTTCCCCCGCAGTTCAGATAATTGGTTAATACCTGAGTGAGGAGCAACAATAATGCCATACCGTCCGTCTGTAACACTGGTCACTTTGAAATCAAACCCTCCGGCGGCAAAAAATGCTGCTGCTAAGAGATCAGAAATAGAACCGTCCAAATTACCAGCTTGTAATGCAGCATCCCGCTCTTGAGGATTAGAAAAAAGTATTAAATTAACATCGACTCCTTCGGTAGTAAAAAGTCCTTCGTCGCGCGCAACCATAAAAGGAAGTGAGTCTGCGTCTGGCATAATACCAACAGAAAGCGGTATCCGTTGCGACTGTTCACGCATAGAGCCTGCCTGAACAGATAACACTACTGTACAAAAACAAAACATACCTGTACACAATTTCATAAATTTCATAAAAAATCCTTATTAGAGTGATTGCCATCTTTTGAAGAGATGGTGTTCTATACCAATTCTATCCATTATTTTACCAACGATGAAGTCAACCGTATCTTCAATCGTGTGCGGATCATAATAAAAGGCAGGAGAAGCAGGCAGAATAACCGCTCCAGCTTCTGCAAGTTTTGTTAAATTCCGAAGATCAATTAAAGAAAGCGGTGTTTCACGCGGTACTATCACTAAAGGGCGCCCTTCTTTCAGTGTTACGAGTGCGGCACGGTGAATGAGATTAGTACACAGTCCCGAAGCAATGGAACCAACCGTATTCATAGAACAGGGAACAATAATCATAGCTTCAACATGAAATGATCCGCTTGCAACCGGAGAGGACATAGCTTCCGGTTCGTACGTTGCATAGACTCCTAATGCTTGAGGGTTAAAAATTTCCCCTGTTTCCGCAGCGATAACCTTTTCTCCCCACCGTGAAACAATAGTATGTACCTCATAGTGAGATTGAATAAGTACTTCTATCGTGCGAATTCCGTACACTGCGCCGCTTGCTCCGGTAATTGTAACTAACACTCGTTTCACTAGTTATTAAAATGAGGCAAAAAATGCAAGTAGTCAAGCTCTCTTGACTTTAAGCACCAAGCTTGCTAGCATATATATAAGGATTCTGCATGCAGAAAACAGTTTATCTACTATTAATATTGACACTACTAAGTCCAAAACTTTGGTCACAAGATGCAGGGGAACAACAAGATGAGGAAGAACCTGAATATATCCTTCCCGAAGATGAATATATTAATTACCGTCAAATAGTATACATGAAAGGCGATCAAACGTTTAATATTACCCTCGGGGCTCTTTTTCCGCTTTTTTTTGGCGGCAATTCTGGAATTATAACTAATAATGTCAAGGTTGGAGGCACTGGTACGTTGGCTTACAGCCATTTTTTAACCTCAAATTGGTTTGTAGGTGGGGAAATCGGCGGTATGTTTGCTGCAACACTCGGAAACAATATGCTCTATATTATTCCAATAACGGTATATGGCGGCTATCAATTTCTGTGGAACCGCTTTGAATTCCCTTTAGGGCTATCGGTGGGTGGCGCTACACAACGGCATGTAGACAACGAGTATTTTGGCTTATTTATTAAACCTAAAGTTTCTGCATTTTTCCGGCTCAATAGTGAATTTTCGTTCGGGATTAATGGAGCATGGTGGATTGTTCCGCAGCTACCAAAAGATTCTTCAAAGAATGTATTAGGAAATTTTTTTGAATTGACGATCAGTGCACGGTACCATTTTTAAGGATAATGTATGCGATTTATACGGTTAGTGTTTTTCTTTTGTACTTTTTTGAGCTTTACTGCATGCAATCAAGATCCAGTGTTTTATGCAATTTCATTAGAAGTTGAACCGCGGGATCCGCGGGTACAGGGAACTCCGACAGCTATGGTTACTTTTGATGGAACGCTTTATGTTGCAAGCAGATTTAGCAATACCATATACCGTACTGACGGCTCTGCATGGGATTCATTTTCTAGTGAAGATGGAAAAGCAATTATAGAATTGGCTGCTACAACTTCTGGCATTTATGCGCTCATGGGGGACGTTAAAACAACGGAACTGTGGAAATATAATAATTCGTCGTGGTCACTTGTTACTAACAATACTTCGTATACGCAACTACAAACGATCTACGGTGTTGGTACTGATCTTTTTATCGGGGTAATGAAAAGTCCCTCTTCTTATGCAATTCTTCTCTATAATGAAAACGGAACAGGAAACATAGAAATTCTTGAAAATAACACTGGTGGTATATTGACTGGAGCTGCTTCAGATGGAACTACAGTTTATCTTGGTACTGCCGGAGGCGTATATAAATTTGAGTCTTCTACATTAACTTCAGTTAAGAATATTAATGTATGCGGTATGATTACTGTCGGAACTACCGTTATAGCGGCTACAACGAACGGTATCTACAGCAGTGCAGACACATTTGCAACTCAGCATACCAGTGTTTCATGTAGTGGGGCGCTTGCTTTGTACGGTACCGGATCGAGTCCTACACTACTGTTAGTAGGTTTGAATGGCGGCGGTTACGGAGAAATTCAAATCGAAAATGGTTCAACGATTACTAATTGGTCAGTGTATGCTCCGGGAGACGGAGACCCTTCTAGTATTAGCGATTATGACCAGTACAGTGTAAGTTTAGAGATTTATCCTCTTACTAGTTTAAAACACTTTAAAAATATTCTTTTTGCATCAACACTACAAAAAGGTTTATGGTCATATCGGGATTCTCAATGGAATACTGAGGAATAAAAAGTACTTGCATTTATTTTTGTTGTATGGTATATTGTTTAGCTATGAGACGATATGTCTCAATCGGTGGGGTCAATGCCTTATTAAGGGCAGGGATGCCCTTTGACGATATTTTATCAAGGAGGATGATAATTTATGATCATCAATCATAACCTGACAGCACAGTTTGCTAACCGGACCTTGGGGATTACCCAATCTGAATTGGCTAAATCCACGGAGAAGTTGTCTTCTGGTCTCCGAATCAATCGGGCAGGCGATGATGCATCAGGTCTTGCTGTTTCTGAAAAATTGCGGAGCCAGATTCGTGGACTCAACCAGGCATCTGCTAATGCTGCTCATGGTATTTCCTTTATTAAAACAACTGAAGGGTACCTTCAAGAGAGTCAAGACATTCTCCAGCGCATTCGTGAACTGTCTGTCCAATCTGCAAATGGCATTTACACTCCTGAAGATCGGACACAGATTCAAGTAGAAGTTTCTCAGCTCGTAGACGAAATTGATCGTATTGCTAGTCATGCTCAATTTAACGGTATGAATATGCTTACCGGTCGATTTGCCCGTCAAAGTGGTGAAGGAGTTGTAACAGCTTCTCTGTGGCTTCATATTGGTGCAAATATTGATCAGCGTGAGCAGATATTCATTGGTACCATGACGTCCTCAGGACTTGGAATTCGCAATGCAGGGGATCAGAGCTTTGTAAGCCTTGAAACTGTTGATAGCGCAAATGAAGCAATTGGAACGCTTGACAAAGCACTCCAAGTCGTCAGTAAACAGCGTGCAGATCTCGGTGCTTACCAGAATCGTCTCGAACATGCAATTCGCGGTATTGATATCGGTGCTGAAAATCTTCAAGCTTCAGAATCCAAGATTCGCGATGCTAACATGGCAAGTGAAGTGGTAAATCTTACTCGCAATCAGATTCTTTCTCAGTCTGGAACTGCTTTGCTTGCACAATCTAATCAGGCAACACAGTCTGTTTTACAGCTCCTTCAATAGGTGGACATAGTTTCCCTTTAAGAGGGACTGTATATAAGATGTTTGAGGGAGGTTCTATACCTCCCTTTTTTTTTGCGAAAAAAGAAAACCCACTGCCTGTGAGTTGCACTGTTAATCATGCCCAATCGTTGTAATTGGGTAGGCTGCTTCAACCAGCCGATTGGAAAAGCGAAAACCACCGTTTAAAAGCCGGTGTAGTTATTTACAATCCTCTGGGCTTGTCCCGGAACTAGTTGAAATTGAGAGTTTTTTATGTCTGATGTATATATACCCGGTATTCGGAGTCCTTTAAATAGCGATAAAATTGTTGAAGATTTAATGAAAGTTGAACGTATTCCCCGCGATCGATCGGAAAAAAGTGTTGAGAATCTTCAAAATCAGAAAACATATTGGCAAGATGTTGGACGACTTATAACAAATCTCCGCGAAAGCGCCCGTTTTCTGTATTCATTTCAAAATCCATTCAACGAGCGAAGTGTTGTATCTTCAAGTAACGTCATAGCCGGCACGGTACAACGCGGTACTCAAACCCAAGAGCAAACAATTGTCGTTAAACAACTTGCCGCTGCTGATCGATTTTTATCCAATCCTTTAAGCAGTTCTTTTACTGTTGAAGCTGGACAGTACCGTTTTAATGTTGGAGAGGCGACTATTTCTTTTGAATTCCGCGGAGGAAGCCTTCAAGAGTTTGTTGATACGCTTAACCGCCGCGGACAAGATAAGATCCATGCAGGACTTATGACCACCCGTCCTGGCACGCGGTCGTTACTGATAGAATCGCTCGTGACCGGCGCTGATAACCGGCTGTCCTTTGAAGAAAGTGCTGTTGATCTTGCTTTCAAGACCGGTATTCTTGGAGAAGATTCCTCGGTTCAACATGTTGAGCTTAGCCCTGCTCCGGGGGCAGTGTCTGCCTTCTTTACTGAAGAAATTCCCGCGCTCAATGTAACGGCCCGCGGCTTTGCAAGCCTTCCGTTCACGACGCCGCTTGTTCCTTCAAGCACGCTTATGCTTAATGTAGAACTTGCAACCAGTGAACACGGTTCAAACACAGCTCCTCAAGTGCCGCCCGGTCCGGATATTCCCGGCGCCGGCTCAGCGTCTTATCAAGGTATTGTGATCCTCAATGACCTCTCAACTATTCCGCTCCCAATACGGACGCAACCGGAAGTTAGCCAGCGGGTGGACGATATGCAGGTACTTTCTCTCAAATTTTCAGACGGTACTATGGTGCAGCTTCCGAATATACACGAATCAGAAGATTTTACCCCCTATACCTATAAACTTGCTGATTACACAAAGAATAAAACGATTGTAGCTATTGATATAACGAATAATAATACGAACCGCGATATTCTTATCCGCGACGTATTTGCAGCCGACTCAACGACTGTCGGCGGGAACAAAGCATTAAATCCGATCTCTGAAGCTCAAGATGCCCTTATTTCTATAGACGGTGTGGATGTTAATCGGACGACCAACAAAGTTGACGACCTCATTCCGGGGACAACTTTAACGCTCAAAGGGACGTCTCAAACACCAGTTCGGCTCAGCATAGAACCGAACCGCGACCAGATTAAAGATTCAATTATTACTATGGTCGGTAATTACAATCGATTGATGGCAGACATCAATGTGCTGACCCGCAGTGACGAGAAGCTTATTCAAGAGCTTTCGTATATGAGTACCGAAGAGCAAGAGTCTATGCGCACTCGGTTGGGGGTATTTCAAGGGGACAGCACACTCAATCAATTCAAGTCAAATTTGCAGCGTATCGTAAGCGCTCCGTATTTGACGACAGAAGGGCGTAATCTTGCGCTTCTTGCCCAAATTGGTATCAGTGTTGACGTGCGGGGAGCTGGCATAGCCGGCTACGATTCTTCGCGGTTACGCGGCTACTTGGAAATTGACGAAAGAACTTTGGATACTGCGCTTGAAACTCAGTTGCCTGCTATTATGCAACTGTTCGGCTACGATACGGACGGCGACCGGGTTATTGATTCCGGCGTTGCATACAGTATTGAAACGATTACCAAGCCGTTTGTAGAGATGGGCGGGATCATTAGTTTAAAAACAAGTACGCTAGACTCACGGATCACTCAAGATCAACGGCGGATTCAGTCGTTGGATCGGCAGCTTGCTTCCCGTGAAGCAACGCTTAAGACGCAATACAGTCAAATGGAACAAGCCTTCTCCGATATGGAACGTATGACCAATTCTTTGGATCAATTTAGCCAACAAAATACCAACAGACGTTAACCCATTATCGTTCACTTTGGAGCGCTCCCAGTTTTTCCCCATGAGCAAAAACATTTTCCCCATGAGCAAAAACATTTTCCCCATGAGTAAAAAGATTCGCTTCATGAGTTAAGAGATTCGCTTCATGAGTTAAGAGTTCCGCTTCATGAGTTAAGGGTCTCGCTTCATGAGTTAAGGGATTTGCTTCATGAGTTAAGGGATTCGCTTCATAAGTTAAGAGTCTCGCTTCATGAGTTAAGAGTCTCGCTTCATGAGTTAAGGGATTTGCTTCATAAGTTAAGAGTCTCGCTTCATAAGTTAAGGGTCTCGCTTCATGAGTTAAGAGTCTCGCTTCTTGAGTTAAGAGTCTCGCTTCTTGAGTTAAGAGTCTCGCTTCTTGAGTTAAGAGTCCCGCTTCATAAGTTAAGAGTCTCGCTTCATGAGTTAAGAGTCTCGCTTCATAAGTTAAGAGATTCGCTTCATAAGTTAAGAGTCTCGCTTCATAAGTTAAGAGTTCCGCTTCATAAGTTAAGAGTTCCGCTTCATAAGTTAAGAGTCTCGCTTCATGAGTTAAGGGATTTGCTTCATGAGTTAAGAGTCTCGCTTCATGAGTTAAGAGTCTCGCTTCATGAGTTAAAACAGACCTCGATATGGGGAACTAACAGGGACAGACCTCTAACGGGGACAGACCTCGATATGGGGACAGACCTAATGGGGACAGACTTCTATGGGGACAGACCTCTAAACGGGGACAGACCTTAACGGGGACAGACCTCTAACGGAGACAGACCCAATATGGGGACAGACTCCCGACCGGGACGGACTTCTACTCACCAATAACGGTGTCAATCTGCGCCTGAATTGCAATGGTTACTTGCAATGCGGCGAGGATTTTCTGGTAATGCTCTATTTCGTCATAATTGAGAGAGCGGCCTTTGCGGTCTTTGAGCCACTTTTGCGCGCTCTGGTAGCCGCCTATGTAGAAGCCCCACACGTCCAGCGGCACTTCGTCAAAATACTGCTGTTTGTTTATCCAGACTTTGCCGTCCCGGTATTCGGGTTTGTCCACGGTGTTGCTTCCTTCTACCGGGTATGCGCCCAACGAGTCCTG
>JAISSB010000054.1 GCA_031273325.1 Treponema sp.
GTATCGGCAATAGTTTGTATTGTCGATAATTCAAAGACTATCCCAGTACTTCCTACCATCTGGTTATTATCTTTTATAGGAATGCAAAGATTTGTTACCAACCAGTTTTTATCCCCTACAAAATGCTCTGAAGGCTCAAATACAAACTCCTGCCCTGATGTTGCTTGCATAACCAAATCAAAAGGAAAACCATCAATAGGCCACATACGCACATCATGTCCGTTAGATGCTGACCAGTTCGTTGCATATCGTCCCGTCTCATCGGTTCCGGGGGTATTGGCAAAATCTGTGTCCATACCGTCTAGCGCATTTTGTGCCCAGTTAGTATAGACGAGGGTAACTTCGGGATGAGCAATAAGAGTCTGCTTCAGCATAAAATTGAATTGCTCTCGCCTTTCTTCAGCAGGGATATCTTTATAGCCTTCCATAATATCTGCGATGGTTCGTGCCGTATCGACATAGGTACCGAACCAGTTTTTTATTTCTTCAACACCTTTTTCCGCAAGACTTTTCCCTTGTTCTTCTGCTAATCTACTGATTTCCTTTTGAGAAATGCTCATAGTAAAACCGGCTAGTAAGCCGATGCCGATAATATTAAAAATACTGATCATAATCACTAATCTAAGACCGATTTTCATAGAATTCTCCAAAATAAGGCTATTTAGTTATGCTAAGTGCGTTGAAGTTTGACGCTGATTTTCACTGTCAACAAATCCATGGTCTATTACTGAACTTCCAAAAAGAATAAAAGCGAGACGTTTATTTCGTTGGATTAACTTTATAATTAAAACACAAATGCCCAATACAAGTGCAGCAGTGATTGGAGTGATAATCAACCGATAAATCCATATATTGACATTCGCGAAATTTACTGTGTTATGCATAATTTTTTGAAGAACAATTATTTGTATTACGTAGATACCTACGGTTACTTGTCCACAGTGACTGAGGAATGAAGTAACGGTATTCTTTTTCCAGAATCGTTGAAATAAGGTAAAAAAGAAGATAGATCCCACAATACCAGTCAGTGAACGTAGACCCGATATGCCGATATTGGTAAAATTAAAAACTATCTTCCCTTCTGCAAGAGATTGTTGAAAATTGATAAGCGGAGGAAAATCTCTTGCATAGATCATATAAGTGGTATCGTAAAAATAAAAGCATACTAAGAAACTAATACCAGAGATTATTAATATCTTGTTCAAATGTTTACAAAAAATAGGATAATATGCTTTTAACAGCATACCAGTCCAAAAAATGGGCATCAAAAACCGTTGTGTCTTGCCGATTACTCCGAAAAAACCAAACAGCAGTACAAAAAGCATACTACCAATAAACGCTACATAGCGCTTTTTAAAAATTCTGCAAGAGGTAAAAACTATCAAGTCAACTAAAAACAAATCCTTAAAGAACCAAAGCTCAGTTAGAGGATTTGGGGTAAAGAATGCTTGTAACTGAGAGAAAAAAGTAAAAGATTTATTATTAAACGGTGTATTCCAACTTGCAAACGTCATCCCCCAATCTACAAGTCCAATTATAATATTCCATGTAATATGAGGTATAATTAGTACGGTAAATCTTCTCCAAAGGACCTCCTTAAAACTCAATTTAAGAGATGAACTAAAGAAAAACCCACTTATCATAAAGAAGACAGGCATATGATATGTAACAAAGAATTTATGAACTTGATCGGTCGAAAAATCCCATCCAACCATTAAATATCCAATCGAGTGAGCCCATAAAACAGAAAAGATCGCGAAACATTTCAATAGGTCAATGAACTCTATTCTCTGTTTTGTAAGAGGATTCAATATTGAATCAGATACCATAATTTTGCTTGGTATAGCAAAATAGAATTACAGAGAAATACTGAATATCTGTGAATATGTGTTTAAGGCTGGAATGTGATAGCTTAGCTAAAGTGCGGGGGGGGGGGGGGATATATTAATGTATAATCTATAAAAATTTTAGTATCTATTAACATAATGTCCTCCTTATGTGTGTTTTGATTATCGTATCGTAGCAAATCGGTCAAAACGTGTCAACAGGAAATGGGGACAGACCTCTTAGATAAAGAACGGAAAACAGGGACAGACCTCAAAGGTGCAAATAACAAACATCACGCGATTTTTATCGTTTGCAAGAATGGGGACAGACCTCATTTAACAATTGTACATCCTCCATGGCTGAAACGGTTGTATGTATGTGACACCACACAGAGGAATGTGGGTAATACCGGCATCATTCCCTAATAGACAAAAGTGAGATTTCCCCGCCGGGAAAGGCACAGTGTATTCAAGGAAAGCTGTTTTTTTTAGCACCATTGAACTGCTATGTTTTCTTGATATGATTGGAATTCTGCGGTTTCACCCAAGCTAGGGCTTGTTGTGCCGTAGATTGCCGAGAACGAGGGTTTCCTGCTCCGGATAAATAAGACTGTTAACCCGTATGTTATACGGCTTTGATTGTTATTAAACCTAAATCAGCTTGACAGAAGTCATTTAATCTAGTATTAAATACAGTACGTAGGTATGATACTAAAGTATCGCGCTCCTTGGCGAGCGCGAAATAATAAGGAGGTCATATGAAGGTTAAGAACTTATCGGTGGTAGTAATTACTGTGCTCTTGACAGGGGGAGTGTTTTTCACGGGGTGTTCCTCAACAATTAAAGGTACGACAAGTGAAGAAAACTCAATAATAAAAAACGAGACTCCAGAAGCTATTGAAGTATTTTTGAAAGGTACTACAATAGACGAGAATGGGAAAAAAGTGAGATATGACGGTAAAACCCCTATTACTCTTCAGCCTGGTGAACAACGAACGATTATCGGAACGGTCCAAGATAATGTCAAATGGAATTATCTTATAAATGATGGAACTGTCTATTCAGGTTCTCCCATCAAAGCCACGTATAATCCGGTACTTACATTCTCAGGCGGGGAACGAACAGCGGGTAGCCGTGTAGGATCATACTACGAACAAAAAGGTCTCTATATCGGTGTTATCGCGTTTGCAGATGATGCTATCGACCTTACTCAAGGACAACCTATTTACCTTGGAGGAGACGGCAAAGGGTATGACGAACTAAATAATATTCTTGATACCAAATACGTACCAGCAACTAAACAGGGAACTGCACTCTATTATGCAGTACACAAAGCTCTTGCTAATTTAAGTTCTATTGATCAGTATCTCACCCCCGACACAGTGAACTCGGTTAATATCGTTACATTCACTGACGGACTTGATAATAACTCTACTAACATCATCTTGCCGGTATTGGAAGATTCATACAATGGACAAGCTACCTCTTCAGGAGATTATTCGAGATATATAACCGGACAACTTCAAACAGGAAGACAGATTGCTGAACATCAGGTTGTTGCGTTCTCTGTTGGAGAACGAGGCAAAGATGTTGAAGATACAACAGCATTCCGTACTGCACTTACTGGTTTAGCAAGTAAGCCTGATTACGCAGCTTATGAAGAAGGAGCAGCTATTAGCGCTCAGTTTGACGTGATCGCAGACCAACTGATTACCCTGAATACTGACCGTGTTCTCACCATACGGACGCCTGCCTATCCGGTAGGAACAAGAATACGCATTACGTTCGGTGATGTTGTTGACGGCGGAACTGCTTCCCGTTATCTTGATGGTATCATTGGATACGAAGACGGCAGTTATAAGTTGACAATCATCCGGTATCAAGGTATTACAACCTCAGTACCCACTAATTCGAGTGTAACCGGAAAAGCTGACGGTAGTGCTATAATCTACCAGCTGAGTAACGGCGAAGGTTTTGAGCAAGTGGATACCGTGAAGCAATGGTATGAAATTAGTTCCGGAGTATTCCAAGGAAACAGCGAAGCTGACCTTGCAGCAAAAACCAACGAAGGTATCACCGAAAAAACCTCTATTATTTATTTAGTACTTGATAATAGTACTTCATTAAACGAAGACGGGGTTAATAAGGTGCGGCAACAAGCGAAAAAATTTGTTGATCAACTGTACGGTGCGTATACCCGAAAGCTTGGTGAAACTAATTAAGTATTAATGTACGATGAATTATAAAAGCCCGTGCATACGGGCTTTTTTTTATGGAAAAAAGAAATTCTGTAAGGGGGACAGACCCCCGTCAAAACAGTTCAATTAAAAACTACCAAAATTACCAAAATTCCCCTTTTTGAAGAGTAAGAAAGCTTGGAGATGGCACAAGCCAGCGTATTTTTAAATATTAATAATCACCATACCCGGCAATGAGATCACGGAAAAAATAAGCACTGTCTTTAGGAATACGTTTTTGATCCGTGTAATCTACATACACGATACCGAAACGTTTGGTAAAGCCGTAACCCCATTCAAAATTATCTAAAAGAGACCACACATAATAACCTTTTAACGGAACTCCCCGCTTAATAAGATCTGCACAAACAGCCAGATGTTTTTTTAAATAGTTAATACGGTCATAATCATGCACCCGGTTTTCGACCACCGTATCCGGTGCGGCGTAGCCGTTTTCGGTAATATAGAGCGGAAGCCCTCCGGAAACTTCATGCACCCATAACAGTTGACGCTCCAAACCTGCGGGAATAATCGGCCAGCCCATATCGCTACGGTTCTGCCAAAATGGGGCATTACTGTATGTCCGTTCTGCTTGTGGATCATGTTGAACAGCATGCTCAAAATAATAGTTGATTCCAATAAAATCTATTGGCTGAGCGATTAATTCGAGATCACCCGGCTGTAAAGGGAGCTTTAGCCCTAAAGGACTGAGATCCGGGTACCCTTTACCAAGCAGTGGTAAAAGAAACACTTCAGCTTCAAACGTACGGGCACGTTGTGCGGCTTGAATGTCTTCGGGTTTTAATGTTGCCGGTCGCGGCGTATTGATGTTGAGAGCGGTTCCAATCGGTGCTTTTAAAAAAGCTTTTTCCCGGTATACTTTAACCGCTGCTCCGTGGGCAAGATTAATGTGGTGCACGGTTTTTGCTGCAAGATTAACATCCCCGACAATGCCAGGTGCGTGGTGACCCGTTAAATGCCCAAGGTACGCGACGCATTGCGGTTCGTTAATAGTAATCCACTGATCAACACAGTCGCCTAATTCTTCAAAACAGACGGTTGCATAATTTTTAAACAGTTCAACGATAGTCCGTTCTGTCCAGCCGCCTTTGTCTTGTAAACATTGCGGCAAATCCCAATGATACAACGTTGCACAAGCTTGAATGTTGTGTGCATGCAACTCGGCGCAAAGGTTACGGTAATATTGTACTCCCTCTTTGTTGACGGGTCCCGTTCCTTGCGGGAGAATCCGCGGCCATGCTAGTGAAAAACGGTAACTTTTGAATCCAAATGAAGCTAAAAGTGTAACGTCTTCAGCATAACGGTGATATTGATCACACGTTACGTCACCGTTTTCACCCGCATAGGTACCTCCTACCCGTCGTGAAAAACTATCCCAAATGCTTTCGCTCCGCCCGCCTTCGTGTGTCGCCCCTTCAACCTGATAACTTGCAGTTGAAGCGCCCCATAAAAAATCTTGGGGAAAATCCAATTTCGGCATACGATCACCTCTCAATATTAAAGTACTTAATGCTCGCAGAAAAATAGATTTTTTTCAAGGTATTGTATGGAACAATGAAAACCCACGGCTTGTCCTGCGATAACACTACCCTGAAAAAACCGCGTGTAAAGCGGGGTTCATTAACCTTGCATACCAACAACGAAATCCGATTAGATTTGGGGACAGACCTCGATTCGATTCCAGTACGGCATTTGATTCGATTCTGGTACGGCGTTTGATCCGATTCCAGCATGGCGTTTGATCCGATTCCAGCACGGTGTTCGATCCGATTCTGGTACGGTGTTCGATCCGATTCCAGCATGGCGTTCGATCCGATTCCAGCACGGTGTTCGATTCGATTCTGGTACGGTGTTCGATCCGATTCCAGCACGGCGTTTGATTCGATTCCAAGCACGGCGTTCGATTGGATTCCAGTACGGCGTTTGATCCGATTCCAGCACGGCGTTCGATCCGATTCTGGTACGGCGTTTGATTCGATTCCAGCACGGCGTTTGATCCGATTCCAGCACGGCGTTTGATCCGATTCCAGCACGGCGTTTGATTCGATTCCAGCACGGCGT
>JAISSB010000056.1 GCA_031273325.1 Treponema sp.
GTAGACCTTATCGGAGTCAGCAATAAAAACTTCAGTGGAAATACCGAAAGCGATATACAACTGTCACTCGGCCTAACGTACACGTTTTAGCATTGAGGTCTGTCCCCTCTGGGGACAGACCTCTTGGGGGACAACCAGACCTCTTGACAACCAGAAGGAGACAAACTCACAAGGAACAGACCTTTAAATGAATCAAAACTAACTATACACCCTGTTAACTTAATATGGCACGAAAAAAAAGAGGAAATACCTCTCGTGGTTATACTTATTATGTCACCTTTGAAATAAACCGATGGTTAATGGAACTCAAGAATCCCATTATCAAAGCTCTTTTTATACAGATTATTGCTGAAGCGCACCGAAAATATGCCTTCAAACTGTGGAATTTCTGTATTATGGACAATCATATTCATTTCCTTATAACGCCGGAAAAAGATGTCAGCCTTTCCGTGATTATGAAATGGATAAAGATGGTTTTCGCTGTTCGATGGAATAAACTACACAAGACGACCGGGCATTTGTGGGGAGACAGATTTCACGCACGGATGATTGAAAGTAGTGAGGATTTCCTCAAAGTATTTCGATACATCAACCAAAATCCGGTGAAAGCCGGGTTAGTAGAACAGGCAAAAGAATGGATATTCGGCGGATTATATCATTATCTTCACAATATTGCTCACATTGTAACAACATTCTCAGACTTACTCGCTAAAGTTTTTATCGCAGACTTCGGTTAAGGGGACAGCCCCAGCCCGAGCGACCCATGGGGACAGACCTTTGAGTATACTATTAAGTTTGTGATTATAATTTTAATGTTTTTAATGCTGTGAGTAGCTCAAGAACATTAATATACGGCAGCAGAGGAGTATAGTATGAGAGATGTGTATCGGTTTCGTTTTGGTCCGACAGAAACGATGGTTATTATTCAGGAAGCTTTTCCGTCCCGTGAAGAAGTCTGTATAGGGAATAACGGATTGGTACTTTGTGATACGAATACTGAAAGTATCGCTAGAACAATACTGCCGGATATGCCGTATTGCGTTATACCAGCCGGAGAAATGCATAAAAATTGGCAATCAGTGTCGTTAATGCTTCAAGCAGCGCACAAAGCAGGCATAAGCCGCGACGGTTGTTTTATTGCTGTCGGCGGGGGAGTTGTTAGTGATATGGCGGGTTTTGCTGCGTCTGTGTATATGCGGGGAGTGTCCTTTTCTATCGTGGCTACAACATTGCTTGCTATGGTTGATGCGGCAATCGGCGGGAAAACGGCTTGTGATTACTGTGATTTAAAAAATTTAATCGGGACCTTTTATCCTGCTTCAAAGGTTTTTATTCCGCTTGAATCCTTAAAAACTCTGCCGGCGCTTGAATGGAAAAGCGGGCGGGCAGAACTCATTAAAACAGCAATTCTTAACCGTTCTGAACATATACTTGACCGTATAGCTGCCCTGTCCCTTGAAAAACAGATCAGTCGAGCGGTTGCAATAAAAGGATCTATCGTTGAATCGGATCCCTATGAACGGGGGGAAAAGCGGATAATACTTAATCTAGGGCATACCTTTGGTCATGCGTTGGAAACGGCAACCGGATTGGGAACTGTTTCCCACGGAGAAGCTGTTGCGTGGGGTATTGCGCGCGCTTGTGCTTTGGGTGAAGCGTTGGGTAATACTCCTCCGGAACGGTCGAAAAAAATTTTGGATCTGCTTAGTGATTATGAAACGCAGGCTCCGCACCCGTTGCTCCGGAACAGTCAGGCGTTTCTTGACGCACTGTATCATGATAAAAAAAAGAAAGGTACAACGCTGCGGTTCATTGTACCAGCAGCGCAGGGCGTCACAGTCGTGTCATCTGATCATATTGATCAGGAACTGCTCAACCGAATTATTGGAATCACTGATTCAACTGCTTCTTAGACAAGCACAGAGGATTGTACCTAAGCTACACAGCTAGCTGGAACGTGCATAACTACGGTTCGTCCCAAGCAAGCAGAGGTCTGTCCCCTTCGGCAAGCAGTGGGTTTTCACAAATGGGGACAGACCTCTAGTGCAGACCCCATAATCTTTTTTGTCGGTCGCAATCCAAACAGATTCCGCATTGGAATCCCCTTCGAGGTCTGTCCCTTTCCTCCTTGAGGTCGCTGAATTGAATCAGATTCCGTCCCTGAATACGAATTGATTCCGTGCTTGAATGCGAATTGATTCTATACCAGAATCAATTCGAACGCTGTGCTGGAATCAGATCGAAGCCGTGCCGGAATCTAACGGTTAATCTAAATCGCTTTACACGCGGTTTTTTCAGGGACAAGCCTGTGAGTTTTCATTGTTAGATAAAGTACATGTATGAATCGTCAGATTCAACGGTACATACCAGCGAAGCTAGGGTCTTTTTTCTGATAGTTGCAGCGATACGCTCGTTTAAGACATCGAATACCACCCGCCGGATACACTGTTGGATTTTTGTCTCTTGTTTACTCCCCGGTATAGGCGGATCAACGACAAGCAGATCGCCCTCCAAAGCTTGAAGAACATCGGCAATATTAATATCCTCTGCAGGGCGTGCAAGCGTGTATCCGCCCGAAGCCCCTTTTACCGAGCGGATAAATCCTGATCTCCGTAAAATGAGTGCAACTTGTTCAAGATAACGAGTTGCTATATGTTGACGGATACCGATACTGAGCAAGGATACATGCGGTTCGCTGCTGTGTTCTGCAATGTCAATAAGAAGCCGAATACCGTAACGACCACGGTTAGAAATTTTCATGCTTCTATCTTACCACGAAGCAATCAATGTTTCCCATTCTGAAGGTTCCAATACATCTTTATCGATATTCATAGCAAGCTGTAACCGGTAATTAGTTTCAGGACGGAGGGCATTACGGAAATTAAGAGACGCTACATTTGCTCCAGAAATGCCGACACCGCCTATATCAAGGCGCGCTATTGTTTCAGGGTCACGGGTTAATATGTCCGATAACCGTGCAGATTCGGCGTAGAGCGCCATAGCGTCAGAACGATAAGCTTCGTCGCCCGTTTGTTCAGCGAGGGTTTCTTTGGTTACTCCCATATTGTTTTGAGCATTGGCTAACCGTTCTAACAGATCCCGCTGCTCCTGATTATCAAGCGGCATAGTGGTGGGAAAGCGCCCCCTGTCTTTGTTAAGAATAGCCAGTAATTTGTCATAGTAGCCTTGGGCAGCGTTATAATTCCCGCGCATATATGACACAGTACCGAGTGCATACAGCACGCGGCGATTCAACGGTAAATTGGTAGAAGCGTCAAAAAAATACTCCAAAGCATGCCCCCAATCTTGGTTACTGTAGTACGCAGCCCCCAACCGGTATTTGATTTCGGGAGGCGACCATCCATGTTCTTCAGAGCGGCGGTAATAATCGATCGCTTCGTGTGCATCTCCCCCTTTTGTGAAGTATGCAATATCCCCTAAATCACTGTACAAGCGGCCGAACTGTGGAGCAGGAGAGATAACCTGACGCTGAATTGCGTCTTCGTAAATTTCTGTTCCCTTGATCAGTTGTTGTTCTGCTTCAAGAAACTCATGGTTATTGGTTAAAAGCTCGCCATACATAAACTGTGTGTTAATGCGTGCCTGAATCCGTTGCGGAAATTCTTCTTGAGCGGCATCAAAAGCTTTAATAGCATTTTCCAGAGCTTCACGTTCCCCGGTTCTATTACCGTAATAATTGTAATACTGAGCAAGATAATGGTGTGATTCCGGAATAGAAGGATCGGCGTCTATTGCTTTCAAAAGCACGTCACGAACGCCTTCAATCCGGCTGACATTCTCGTCAGGGATAATACCGCGCGTATCTTGCACTTTTTTATCTAAGAGATAACCGCCAAGCTCTGAAAGCGTTTCTGCTGAAATAGTACGTTTTGGTTTTTCAGACATAAAATGCTCTTGCAACGGTATCACTTCTTTAAGGTTGTCAGTACGAATAAGGTATTTAAGCATTCGTTCAACGAACGGATCTTTCCAGCCATACTGTTCCAAGAGCGTTGCATACGCTACCCGTGCATCTTCATAGCGGTCTGCGTTAATGTCTCCCCACAACAGCGCATTATCGCCAAGAGCAGTGAGTGCTACACGGTCACGAGGAGTATTGTTAAGGATGTATCTGCGGAGGAGACTGTCAGCTTTTTGATAATTGTGCAGAGCATAGGTTTCCATATCGGCATAATCTAAGACGCCTTTCTTGTCACGAGGAAAATACCGTAATAATTCGTTATACTTTTGTTCTGCAAGTAAGTATTGGCGTTCATCTTCAAATGCTTCTGCATAGGTATAAAACCAGTTTTTATTTACATGAATTTCAACGGCTTCCTGGAAACGGTCATTCGCACCGGTATAATCACCGACACTCAACTGGTCATATCCTTTTTTATATATTGAATTGGCATGCAGCGGAGTGAAAACAAACGTGAACAGTAAGAAAAGAATTGAGAATGTAACAATTCCAATCAAAAGCGCTGTTTGTGCAATAGGAATGAATTTATTAATAACGATATATTTAAAGCTTGACAGTTCCTTGTCTGTTAGCTTTTGAAAACCAGCCGGAATAATGATCCTACGTTCGAGGATTTTTTCTGCAGCATCCGCTGTTTCACGGGGCGGCGCCCCTCGAATTAACAAGTTTAATATATGTGATAAATTTTCGGGAGAAATTACCTGTTCAGCAATGATTTCTTCACAAGCGATACGCAAATTGAGCGGATAACTTTCTAATGTTTCTTGAATATGCTTAAAATCAGCTTCGCTGAGCATAACTTCTTCAACATCATCTGAGGGTTTTTCCGTTACCTCTTGCAATGCGATGTCATCAAGCGCTTCGTCAAGTTCTATGTCCTCCATCCAATCAAATCCACCAGTAGGTTCATTAAGACTATCCAGCGAAACGTTAAAATTTTCTGCAAGTTTATCAGTGTCTAAATCATGAGGAGTCGGTATATCTTTCGGCGGAGTTGTACTTCTAGTTGCTACGGGAGTACCATCAGCATTAAAATCAGGAAACTCAGGATCGTCAAGACGAAATGCTTGTTCTTCTGTTAACGGAACCGCAGTTTCACTCGGTTCACCGGAAGATTCCGGTTCATCAAAATCTGGGAAACCAAGATCATCTTCACCGGTTGCCGGGGCTGCAGCTTCACTCGTGTCACCGGAAGATTCCGGTTCATCAAAATCTGGGAAACCAAGATCGTCTTCACCAGTTGGCGGAGCTTCTGTTCCGCTCGGTTCACCGGAAGATTCCGGTTCATCAAAATCTGGGAAACCGAAATCGTCTTCACCGGTTGCCGGAGCTGCAGCTTCACTCGTGTCACCGGGAGATACCGGAAAATCGAAATCCGAGAGATCAAGATCATCTTCACCGGTTGGCGGGTCTGCAGCTTCACTCGTGTCACCGGGAGATACCGGAAAATCGAAATCCGAGAGATCAAGATCATCTTCACCAGTTGGCAGGGCTTCTGTTTCGCTCGATTCACCGGGAGATACCGGAAAATCGAAATCTGGGAAATCGAAATCGTCTTCACCAGTTGGCGGAGCTGCAGCTTCACTCGTGTCACCGGGAGATACCGGAAAATCGAAATCTGGGAAAGCAAAATCGTCTTCACCAGTTGGCGGAGCTTCTGTTCCGCTCGGTTCACTGGGAGATTCCGGTTCGTCATCAAAACCCGGGAGACGAAAATTATCTTCACCGGTTGACGGAGCTGCAGTTTCATTCGGTTCACTGAGAGATTCCGGTTCGTCATCAAAACCTGGGAAAGCAAAATCATCTTCACCGGTTGCCGGAGCTGCAGCTTCACTCGTGTCACCGGAGGATACCGGAAAATCAAAATCTGAGAGATCAAGATCGTCTTCACCGATTGGCGGAACTTCTGTTTCACTCGGTTCACCGGAGGATACCGGAAAATCAAAATCTGAGAGATCAAAATCATCTTCACCGGTTGACGGAGCTGCAGTTTCATTCGGTTCACTGAGAGATTCCGGTTCGTCATCAAAACCTGGGAGACCAAAATCATCTTCACCAGTTGGCGGAACTTCTGTTCCGCTCGGTTCATTGGGAGACTCCGGTTCGTCATCAAAACCCGGGAGACGAAAATTATCTTCACCAGTTGGTGACGTTTCTGTTTCGCTCGGTTCACCGAAAAGACCGAATTCATCATCATCTAATTCTGAAGAACTTGGAATATCGGTCAAACTTCCTAATAGGTCACTAAAATCAATATCTGGTTCGGATATGTCTGAAAAATCTTGGCTTTGTGTTTCACTCTGTTGTGGACTTATGATGTCGTCAGCAGGAATATTTCCTTCCTGTGCTAAAATTGCATCTTCGTGACCGACAGAGCGGAACGAAGTACTAAATTCTTGAAGTGCTGTTAATGATGGCATAATGTACCGATGTGGGCCTTCTTATTTTTACCCAATTCTTTATATAGCAAGCAACAATAATGCTTGACAATGCTTATAATATCAGATATAATGACTACCGTCAAGCACCGTACATACTTTTGTTGTGAGGTTAAAGTGAACAAAGTCATACCTGTTATGTTCTGCATTTTTGTCACTCATGCCGTGGTAGCAATAGATATTAATTCTTATTATTTCATTAATCATGTATCAAGCATAACGAAGGCAGGAAAACCCGAACTGTATGAAGATGTGGTTATCTTCACTGCCCCTTCTCGGTATCGCCATGTTGGTATTGCGTTTGCCCATGAAGGTTTTTCGTCGGTACATTGGTTTAAAAAAATGGTGACCCTAGAAACTGATCCGGAACTCATAAAAAAAGGAAACACATATATAGAATTAGACGTTCTAGTGTACATTTGGACGGTTCCGGAAGATATACAAGAAGTTGAATACCGGCTCGTTCTTGACGGATTGTGGACAGTGGATCCCTTAAATCCACTCAAACGGTTAGACCGTTCCACAGGGCTTGTGTATTCTGTGTTCCCGGTGCCGGTTGTCCGTCACCCTTCATTTCCTTTTGAAGCTCCAGTTGGAAAATTGCAATTCAGTTATCAAGCGGCTCCTGGCGAAACAATCACCGTGGCAGGAAGTTTTAATAACTGGGACCCGTTTATGTATCAACTTAAAGAAATAAATCCAGGGCATTATTACTTAGATCTACCGTTACCGCCAGGCTCGTACCAGTATGTTTTTGTATATCAGGGAAAACAAATTATCGATCCCAATAACCCAACAGTTAAATATGATCGGACAGGACGGGCTGCTTCAGAAGCAACGGTACGGTAAAAGGAGAAGATATGCGTCATTTTTTTTGTATTACCCTGTGTCTTGTACCATTGATTAGCTATGCAGAAATACGGTTTGTATGGTCATTGGGAGACGCGGGAATGAATTTTTCCTATCCAATCGCTCTTAATTCTCCGTTAAGCGAAAGCACGGTTACTAACGATGTAGAAAATCCATTAATCGATGTCTTTGTCAATGCGCCGAAAATAGGTTTTTTTGATCCGCGGACCGGATTAGGCATACATATATACGGTGTTGAGGCGCGTATGCATAGCAGAAGTACGTATAGTTACGCTCTGCTTGGATTATTTCCCGTGGAATTAAGCTTTACCCCTTTTGTTTTAGGAAAAATTCTTGGCAATATGTCCCTTGGAGTCTATGCACGCGGAGGCTGGTATACTCATCTGATGTTTGATGAGGATACTATGAGTGAAACATCAGATTACACCATACAAAAAGGCAGTTTCTATGGGTCGGCGGGGGCGCGCCTTTCTTTCTCTTCTGCAGCTTTTGGGCGGACTTCCCGCGATCAAGACAGTCGTTATGCACTAGCAGTAAGTTTTTTTGCTGAATATGCAACGACACAGTATTTTCAATTCGGCTTTACGGTAGACAATCTTATTATGTTGATCACACCGCTTTTTGCGACTTTATAATCTTCATACTACGCACCGCTTTTAAAAAAATAAAAATGCCCGTAATAGAAACCTATTCACGGGCATTTTTAATTAATCATCAAAAATGAAGGATGTCACCCGCACCATGGCTATTAAATCATCAAAAGTGAAGGATGTCACCCGCACCATGGCTATTAAATCATTAAAAGTGAAGGATGCCACCCGCACCATGTGCTGCTATTAAAATATTAAAAGTGAAGGATCGTAATCGGACGGCGGCACAAAGCCGAGTAACTGTATACAGGTTGCAGCAATCGAGCTGATTCCCTCATTGCTCCTCAATACTTTCGAGTATTCCCCTTTATAGTCCGGATCATACACGATAAAGGGAACGGGATTTAAGCTGTGGCTTGTTTTAGCTTTGGGCGTTCCGTCAGCTTTTTTTATGACCGCACCGGTTTTTTTGTCATGTTCAAACATATCGTCTGAATTTCCATGATCCGCAGTGATAAGCATAACTGCCCCGGCTTCACGAACCGCTTTTGCTAACCTGCCGAGCTGAATATCCATAGCTTCCATAGAACAAATGACCGCTTGATAAACGCCGGTGTGACCGACCATATCGCCGTTAGGAAAATTAAGCCGAATAAAATCATAGTTTCCTGAAGCAACAGCTTCGATAACGTTGTCGCAAATATCAGCGCATTTCATCCATGGACGTTGTTCAAACGGGACGAGGTCACTTTTAATTTCTCGGTATGTTTCAAGTTTTTCGTCAAAGGTACCGGTACGGTTTCCATTAAAAAAATAGGTCACATGTCCATATTTTTGTGTTTCTGAGATAGCAAGCGTACGCACGCCCGTTGCCGCTAAATATTCTCCCATAGTACGGTCGATAGCAGGAGGATTTACCAAATAACGGTGCGGAACGTGTGCGTCTCCGTCATATTCCATCATACCTGCATAGTGAACGCGCGGTCTTCGCCCGCGGTCAAATGCATTAAAAGACTCTTCTTCAAAAGCAGCAGAAATTTCCAATGCACGGTCACCGCGGAAATTAAAGTAGACAACAGAATCTCCGTCTTCAATCGTGCCGATTGGCGCACCGTGTTCAGTAATGACAAATGCTTTTAAATCTTGATCGATGATGCCCGGCAATTCTTTCCGGTACGTTTCAATTGCCTCGCGGGCGGAACTAAAGTGGCGTGCATTTCCATGGACATGGGTTTCCCAGCCGCGGTGGACCATTTCCCAATCCGCCCCGTAGCGATCCATAGTGATCCACATTCTGCCGCCGCCGCTGGCAATTCGTGCGTCGAAATCGGCACCACTTAAATCTTTCAAAAATTGTTCAAACGGCTCAACATATTCAAGCGCACTCGTTTCCCCTACGTCACGGCCGTCAAGGAGTATGTGAACGCGGACACGGTGTACCCGGTCTTGTTTTGCATGAAGGATCAGCGCCTTTAAATGGTCGATATGACTGTGTACATTACCGTCTGAAAAAAGCCCCAAGAAATGGACGGTTCCTTGTGTCGCAACGATGTCCTTCCAAGCTTTTCCTTCAAAAATCGCTCCGCTTGCAATAGACCGTGAAACGAGGGCTGCTCCTTGACTGAATACCCGCCCGCACCCCATTGCGTTATGTCCGACTTCGCTGTTACCCATATCATCGTCTGACGGCAGCCCAACCGCCTTCCCGTGCGCTTTCAGCGTCGTATGAGGATTTTGTGCAGTCAATGCATTTAAATGATCCATTTTTGCGTTTGCAACCGCATCTCCTTCAGAATATTTGCCGTAGCCGACTCCGTCCATAATAATGAGTACCACCGGTCCACTCCGTCCAAGCCACGCGGAATCTTTTTCTAGTTTTTCTAACTTTTCTACTTTTTCCATAAAATGCTCCCCTTCAGAAACCGGCAATTTGTGTCGGTTTCTGAAGATACTGTAGCGGATTTTTAGCGTATGAGGAATAGGCGCAAAGCTCACGTCTGTCTCCACTCAGAAGTTGGATCTATATACAAGAGTCTTGGATCGGTATACAAGAGTCTTGGATCGGTATACAAGAGTCTTGGATCGATATACAAGAGTCTTGGATCGATATACAAGAGTCTTGGATCGGTATACAAGAGTCTTGGATCTATATACAAGAGTCTTGGATCGGTATACAAGAGTCTTGGATCGGTATACAAGAGTCTTGGATCGGTATACAAGAGTCTTGGATCGGTATACAAGAGTCTTGGATCGGTATACGAGAGTCTTATCTCTATATACGAGGCTTAAAGGGACAGACCTCTGAATTCAGATTTCTGATCAATGGGGACAGACCTCTAAACCCAGACTTCTGACTAAGGGGACAGACCTTTGAACCGCAGACTTCTGACTAAGGGGACAGACCTCTGAACCCAGATTTCTGAGACGAACGGGGACAGACCTCTGAATTCAGACTTCTAACCAACGAGGACAGACCTCTGAACCCAGATTTCTGATCAATGGGGACAGACTTTTGAGCCGCAGACTTCTGACTAAGGGGCAGACCTCTGAACTACAGACTTCTGACTGAACGGGGACAGACCTCAGAATCACAGACTTCTGAAGAACGGGCAGACCTTTGAACCCAGATTTCTGAGACGAACGAGGACAGACCTCTGAACCCAGACTTCTGAAGAACGGGCAGACCTTTGAACCCAGACTTCTGAAGAACGGACAGACCTTTGAATCCAGATTTCTGAGACGAACGGGGACAGACCTCTGAATTCAGATTTCTGATCAATGGGGACAGACCTTTGAACCCAGATTTCTGAGACGAACGGGGACAGACCTCTGAATTCAGATTTCTGAGACGAACGGGGACAGACCTCTAAACCCAGATTTCTGATCAATGGGGACAGATCTTTGAACCCAGATTTCTGCCTGAACGGGGACAGACCTCCGAACTATAGATTTCTGCCTGAACGGGCAGACCTCCGAACTATAGATTTCTGCCTGAACGGGGACAGACCTCCGAACCGCAGATTTCTGACTGAATGGGGACAGACCTCAGAATCAGACTTCTGACTAAGGGGACAGACCTTTGAACCAAGGCCTCTGCCGAATGGGGACAGACTTCCGAATTGCAGATTTCTGAGACGAACGGAGACAGACCTCTGAATCACAGACTTCTGACTAAGGGGGACAGACCTCTTGAGGTCTGTCCCCGTTGAAAAAATAAAAAGATTAGAAAGAATATTTAATGCCGAGCGTGGCTTGAAGGTCAAATTCGTTCTGTCCGGCAATGTTCGCAAAATTTTTTATAAAGACACCGTCAACTTGTCCAAAAATTTTAAAATGAGATAAAAAGCTATACTCGCCCATAAGAGAAAGTGCGCTCAGACGATAAGCTGCATTCCGAGTTGCTTCTGCGGTTGAATCCGCATAGTTTTCAACGCCGATATGATCTTCGGTAATTGCGACGTCTTTGGGATACTGATCAGAATCCGCAGTGTATACATACGAATACGCCGTCCATTTGTCGTGCGTTCCGTGCGTCATCAGTAAAAAATTCAATCCAACGTTCCACGCACCAAACTGCCGGTATTCCGCATGCATATTAACAACTCTGGCGTCCCCGCCCCACCGGTAGCCAAGAAACTCCTCAGGATAAGCATAATCCGAGGTACCGTTCACATAGCGGTTTGCAACGATGTAGGTCATCGGTCCGCCCAGTTCACCATTGTGTAAGTACAGATACGGTGATGTTTGCACGTACTCAAGCGAAGCGGAAAAGACACCCTTGAACAGCGGAAACGCGGTTTTTGCCCCCAGCATAAACCCAAAAATATTGGTAGAAGCCTTTTCCTCTTGTGAGGGTCCCGGCTCTCCCGGAAGAATGAATTCGTCAACTGCAAACTGTCCATAAAGATTGAGCAGCGGAATAGGAGAAAAGTCCGCTTCAAAAGCCAGCAGAGAATTTTGATTACTCCGGCGGTATAGATTATGGAGCATCATCGAAGGAATAAGCGCGTCCGGGTTAACAATTCCTTTTTCTGACTGATAGATAACCGACTCATTGAGCGCAAAACCAAGTTTATTCCAGAGTGTCCGCCATTCCAAACGGTGGGCAATAAAAAGATTTAATCCGTTCAATTCACTGTGATAATAACGTGGGTTTGGTTCACCAGAATGATCTGTTGAGCCCGCTAAAACGGGCACCCAGTCGGTTATCTCTAGTCCCTGCCATAAGTCTTTTTCTTTCCAAAGATAATACTCTCCCGGATAAGCAAAACTGGACACGTTGTACATATATTTGAGATTAGTGCCGTAAAAAGTTGCCCGCGCACCGGTATGATAGTGAACGTGATCGCCGACCATAAAGTTACCGGACTCGCCCGGTCCCCACGAGAGCCGGTCGCGCCCAACCTGAACATTCCACCCCTCGCCGCCGACACTGACCATCGTCCGTTCTGGAAAACTCATGTCAAGATTAGACGCCCCGCTCATGATCGGAACGTTCACCCCGAAGCCGTGGCTGCCATGTATAAAACTTTGAGGAATCGGCACGCTGCGGTTTGGAACCGTTACCATGTCTCCAGCCGTGCTTACCATCAAGGGAAATTCAAAATGCCCATAGCCGTATTTCGTCAAGAAAAAGTCAAAGTTAAGGTTAAGAAGCGGCTCCGTCCTGTTTGGGTGCCGTATATAGAGATCATGCGAAATAAACTGTTCAGGGTTCGTGTGGGCAAACATTTGGAGGGCAACGTCTCCCCTAAACTGAAAGGCTTTATCGCTCGGTTGCAGGCGATCTGCAGCAAAGGTATAGATAGTGAATGCAGAGTCGTTGAGGCGGGAAGTGTCGAGGCGGCCAAGCATAGCCAGCAATTCGTCTTGGCTCCAGGGACCCGCTGTTGAGGGGAGCGCCAAGCCTTGAGCGATGTAGAGCGATTTAATAGCTTGATAGATTTCACTGTCAATGGGGATAATTTTTTGATTATTTTGTGCCGAAAGACGGGACGTTAGGCAGAACAACACCGTAGCAAAGAACAATAGCTGTGCAGATTTTCTTGGTTTTCTAGTTCCTGATTCCTGATTCCTGATTCCTGATTCCTGATTCCTGATTCCTGATTCCTGATTCCTGATTCCTGATTCCTGATTCCTGATTCCTGATTCCTGATTCCTGATTCCTGATTCCTG
>JAISSB010000069.1 GCA_031273325.1 Treponema sp.
GGCTACTCGCTTGAGTTTCCGCTTTGCTGACGGGTGCGGCTGTACCATTGACCGATTATATGCATACTTTCGCTTCACTGTCTTACATTTCTTTGATGAGAACTTTGTTCCGTCTGAGAAGGTTAGTATATAAGCCGCTATCTATTCCGATGATTGCTTTACCTGAGTGATTCTGTTGAGATCGAACCCGATACTGCACACACCGGTAAAACACGTTCCGTTTGGCATGGTATTTTAATTGTCCCGTTTGAACATCATTGGTATGAAGTATGTGATACCGGTTTACGAACCATGCTGGGATGTCGTGTAAGACTCGTATTCTTCCCCCACAGACGAAAAGGTCGTCAGGTTCCCCGCCTTGAGAGGCAGAGCTTATTCAAAGAAAGCTGTTGTGCTTTTTTTGTTCCTCGATAGTTCCATTGTTGTGTTGTATGAGTGGAGTTCCACGACTTCACCCAAGCGAGGGCTTGTTGTGCCGTCGATTGCAGGAGTGCTGTTGGGAAATCAGGACTGAGCGTTTTTGCGAGAGTATAACCGAACTTGTGGAGATGGGTATAGGAAGTTGCGTGGTGTTCGTGTGCAAGCTGCACAAACAGTGCAAACACCGGTGCTGCTTGCTTCATCGTGTCGAGAACGAAGGTTTTCTGTTCTTCAGTGAGCGGGAGGGTAGTTTTTATTGTTCTCACGTGAACATGCTCAACTTCCATAGGAGTATAGTATCCCTTCAACTACCACTGGGACAAGCCCAGTGGATTGTAAATAGCTACACCGGCTGGGACGGTGGTTATCGCTTCTCCAATTGGCTGGTTGAAAGCAGCCTGTCCCAATTACAAGATTGGGCATGGTTAACGGTGCATCCCGCTTCCGTTTTCATTAAGGATAGTTTTTTTTTGATGTATGGTCAAGAGGAGCGGCGCATGACTACGGTTCATCCTACAGGACAAGCCTGTGGGTTTTCATTTTTCCATAAACTGTTACATTAAGCACGGAAAAGGCGGGCATACGGCTCGCTTTTTTTTGTTCAAGCTTATGAGGACAGTCCCCTCAAGCCAAAGGGACAGACCTCAAGCAAACAAGGGACAGACCCCAAAGCTCTTTAATGCGGCTATACAGTTTTATGTTTCTTTTTCAGATTTTTAAAGTTTTTAAAAGATTCCCGGTAAATATGCGGCTACATCAACGTTAATGGGCATGAGATAGCCATGAAAGGTATGATTGGCACAAAATGATAGTATGGTGCGGGCAAGAGACCAGTTCCACTCAAGGGTCGGCTGGAAGTGTTTGGGAAAAATCGCTCTATTTCGTGATTCCCAATAGTGACGGCTTGAAGGTGAAAGTACCGGTGCAATTCCCCAAAAAATCGTTTTTCCTTCCAAATATTCGGCATACAGTGCTAATAAACGTATATCAAAGAATGGTTGGCTAAAAAATCCAACGGCTCCCGCTGCTTCTTTTTCGTGCAGATATTCAAGTTCTTTTTGTATAGGAGCGCGGTAGGGATCAAAACCAGCGTATATATGAAGTTCCGGCACTTCTTTTTTTAATCTTTTAATAAGCTGAACGGCGCTCCGGCGCTCCGGCGTTGGATCTCCGGTAATTACCAATACGTTCATGAGGGAATGTGCACGTAACCACGGAATAATTGAGCATAGTTCTTCTTGTTTTTCAAAATCACAAGCACGAATGTGAGGGATGTATTGATATTCAGGTGCTTTTATGCGTAACTGTGCGGCAGCTTCCCATGAACGCAGAGAAAAGCGGGTTAAATCAGGGATGTTAATACTCGTAATTGCAGCGTATTGTTTAAGTGCGGCGAGATCAGTAGCTATCGATTCGTAACTACGCGGAACTATTTCAAGAGAAAGTACCATAATTCCAGTATATGAAAAACCAGCGATTCTGTATACGTATAATGACTTGTGTCCACTCTTTTAATACGGTAGCATACAGCTATGATAATAAACGAAGCACTTTCTTATGATGATGTACTCCTCGTACCGGGTTATTCGGACGTATTACCGCGTGCATGTGATACAAATACGCTTTTGTGCGCGGGCATATACCTTAAGGTACCGGTTATCTCTGCAGCAATGGATACTGTTACCGAAGAAGCGCTTGCAATTGCACTCGCCCTTAAAGGCGGTTCCGGAGTATTGCACCGAAATCTTTCTCCGGAAGAACAAGCTCGTCAGGTTGCAGGGGTAAAACAATGGTCAGCGGGCATTGATGCTCAATCGGCCGTTGATTCGGAAGGGCGTTTGATCGTTGGAGCGGCTATTTCTCCCTACGATTATAGAGAACGTATTCCTTTGCTTAAAGCTGCCCACGTTGATTATACAGTGATTGACGCCGCCCATGGCGATTCAAAAGCTGTCTGTAACGCAATTCAAGCCATTAAAGAACAGTACGATATAGCGGTTATCGGCGGTAATGTGGTAACAAAAGAGGGAACACGAAGACTCATTGATGCAGGGGCAGACGCAGTCAAGGTCGGCTTAGGACCAGGTTCTATTTGTACTACCCGTATTGTTTCAGGCGTGGGAATACCGCAATTTACCGCAGTTCTTGAATGTGCTGAAGCAGCAGCTCCCATTCCTGTCATTGCCGACGGCGGCATTAAATATTCAGGAGACATAACTAAAGCGATAGCTGCGGGAGCCTGTGTCGTTATGATAGGGAAACTGTTTGCAGGTACGACAGAAGCACCCGGTAATCTAGTAACAGTACACGGCCACCAATACAAAGAACACCGGGGTATGGGGAGTATCGGTGCGCTCAAAGATGGAGCGGGCGACCGTTATCAAATACGCAAAGACGAAAAACTTGTTCCTGAAGGAGTTGAGGCTTTAGTACCCCATTGCGGCCCATTAGCTGAATATCTGGAACAACTTGTTTCCGGTCTCCGAAAAGGTATGGGATATTGCGGCTGTAAAACAATACAAGCGTTGCAGCAGTATCGGCGCTTCTCTAAAATAACTGCACAAGGTTTATACGAAAGCCATACGCATGATCTTGAATATATTCAGGAAGCTCCAAATTATAACGCCCGTAACTCCTGACCTTAAGCTGTGTATATCTTTAATTAGTTAGTTCTCTCTCTCAGCTTTCTCTTAATACTGTTGAATCTCTGTACTTACATATTCTACCTGTATGCCGGCATCGCGGAAAATAGCTTCAGATTCGCCGAAGCTATGGTATTTTTTTTGACATACAACTCTCACAATAGCACAGTTGATAATAAGCATAGCACACGTACGGCAAGGGGTCATACGGCAGTAAAGGGTTGAACCAGCAAGAGCAATCCCTCGTTTAGCTGCTTGACAAAGAGCATTTTGTTCTGCATGGACGGTACGGACACAGTGTTCAGTAACAGTGCCGTCTTCATGTAGTATTTTTTTTAATTTATGTCCTATTTCATCGCAATGGGGCATACCCGCAGGTGCTCCCACATAGCCGGTTACTAAAATTTGATTGTCTTTTGCAATGACACAACCGGAACGGCCACGGTCACAAGTTGCTCTTTTTGCAATTGAATCGCACACTTCCATAAAATATTCATCCCATGTTGGTCGAACCATATTTAAACCCTCACAGTAAGCTACCCAAAACTAACTCAAAGATGTCTTGGTATAGAACTTTGCCTTTACTGTCTCAAACATATACATGTTTCTTATGTATTATTGGACTTTTTATACTGAACCATAAGAACCGGCGCCTTGACGCAACAAAATTATTTCCTCACCGGTGCAATCTAAAATAGTTGAAAATAACCGTTCTTGAGTTTTACTTGGATCCATAAGCATGTCAAGACCCGGTATAGCTTCCAATTCCCAACCGTCTTCAAACAAATCTTCTTCAATAATGCCAAGCGGATCAGATATTTCCTTCTTATTATGAACAAGCATTGACCGTTTTGCTGTAATTGAATAGAGCGGTTCTTTCAAAGTTTCAATAAGACAAATTGGTACCGGATGATTGGGAATACGAACTCCCACAATTGGACGCCGCAACCCGAGGATCTTTTCAGCTCCGTTGAACGTTTTAAGGAGAAAAAGATAAGGGCCGGGAACCATCTTCTTCAAAAAACGGTATTCACTGTTGTTAATAGGACAAAGCTCGCTAACCTGTGAAATACTGTTACAAAGTAAGGTAAAGTGACGCTCGTCACGCTCTCCGGAAATATGCCGCAGTTTTTTAATACCTGCAGGAGATTTAAAAGAACAACTGATCGCCCAACTCGTATCTGTCGGAAACGCAACCAAACCACCTCCGGAAAGTATGTTGATTCCCTGCTTAATGATACGGTTGTCAATATTCTCTGGAACTATATATGCATGTACCATACTTATCAGTATAGCATACCGTACAGTTTTTCACAAAAATAATATAACTGTATATAAAAATGTACGGTTTATCGCTATTCATTTTTATAATTCATCTGCACATAAAGAAATAAATACTTGGCACGATATTTGCTCTAATAGCATAGAGGTAATAACTATGAATAAGAAAAGCAAGGTGTCAGATACTACTTTTGGTAGGTACTTTGATCAGATAAAAAACTACCCCCTTTTGAACGCGGAAGAAGAACGAATATTAGCAACACGTATTCAAGCAGGTGACAATGACGCGCGAAAAAAAATGATTGAATCCAATTTAAGATTGGTGATAACTGTTGCACGAAAATATTCCTCAAGCGACGTATCTTTTATGGATTTAGTTCAAGAAGGAAATATTGGGCTTATGCATGCGGTTGAACGATATGATATTCAAAAACAAGTACGGTTTTCAACGTATGCCTGTTGGTGGATTCGTCAAAGTATAGGGCATTTTTTAGTAACAAAACGCCGTGTTATTCGTTTACCGGCAGCTAAAGAGGATTTATGCTTTCGTATTCAAAAAATTTATGGGTCACTGAGTCAAAAACTTATGCATGAACCTTCTATGATCGAACTCGCTGCCGAAGTTGGTGCTTCTGTAGAGACAGTTAAAAACGTTATGAATATGTCTTCGAATATAACCTTTAAAAAGGATGAAGAATCGGTAAATATGCTTGAATACTATGAAGATTGGCGCTATAACCCTGAGCAAAATTACATGCAAGCTTCAATAAAGAATGAGTTAAGGCAGGTACTTGCTTCTCTCAAAGAACGCGAACAACAGATATTGCAATACCGTTATTTTTCGGATAATGAAAAGGTAATGTCTTTTCAACAGGTTGGGGTGCTTATGGGAATTTCTGCCGAAACGGCGCGACAAATAGAATTACGGGTTTTTGAAAAAATACACCGTTCAATTGCCAAACAAGCAGTAGCATAGAACCTCTTGCACGTATATTAGGGAGAGATTATACTTATAAACTATGGATACTGAGCAAGTCAAGAGGTTGCTTCTCTCCCTTGAATATTCTCCCAATATACAGATTAAATTTTCTGGAAAAAAAACAAAAAAAATCAATGGTTTTTATGATACGAATACAGCAACAATTGTCCTTAATGAATTGAATTTTAAGAGTGATAATCTTCTTATGTATACAGCAATTCATGAATATGCACACCATCTTCATGCAGTGCAATATGAAGGTACTTTACCGCGGCATCACCATTCAATGGAATTTATGGCAATTTTTTATAGACTTTTGGAAAAAGCTGAAGAGGCACATATTTACCACAATGTATTTGATGATTCGTATGAGCTGGTACTCCTTACAAAACATATTCATACACGTTGCATTATTGAAAGTGGTCTGTTATTTAAAGAACTTGGTTCGAATCTTAACGACGCATTTAATCTGTGTATTAAAATCGGAGGACGGTTTGAAGATTACCTTGACCGGGTACTCCGGATTCCTCGTACAACGGCAACGCTTGCAATGCAAGTGTATTCGTTAGATATTAACCCTGATGTTGGACTCGATAATATGCGTTTCTTATCGAAAATAGAAAATGCCTATGAACGAAAGAAAGCAGAGCAATTAATTCTTGACGGTGCAATCCCTGCAACAGTTCGCATGGAACTTCTTGATGCGGGACAGCCGAAACTATCAAAACATGAGTTTTTAGAACAAGAAAAAATTCGTCTTAATCACACTATGCAGAATCTTTCAAAACGATTATTGGAAATCGAACAAGAGTTAAAAACGTATGAGAATTCAACTGAAAAAACGAATCTATAAAATTGTATATGGGTACAACCAGCTAAACGGTAGTTATTGATTCTCCAATCGCCATACCGTTTAACCGGTGCGTCCTGCTGCCTGATGAGTATACGGGTTCTTTCACCAAGTAAAAGGGGAATTTTTATGAGTAAAGTTGATTCCACAGGACAAGTCCATAGATTTTTGGTTTTCAATACAGTTCCTTTTCTGTTTTTGTGTATCGGTAGTACACTTACATCTCAAGAAATACTTCGCGGTGAAATTGCTGTTAATATGGAGCCAATTTACGGCTTTACTGTTGATCCTGATTATCCATTAGATATTGACCATGCAAGTCGCCGGGCATTAGAAGAAGCTTCATATCTTTTTTCTGCTATCATTTACGGTTGGGCTTTTGATTATACAGTTGGAGAAAATGACCGCGGTATAGCTGAATCTCTGGAGTTAACTCCAGTAGGAACAATCTCTTGGGGAGATCCCAACCTGAAAGTGACTGAAACGCGAGTGCAGCACATGCATCTTTATATATGGGCGGATTACCGTCTTTCTCCCGATCAAATACGAAGACTCAATCTTATGAAAGAATCAAAAGTACGGCTCATTCAAACAACTGGGCATACAGGACTTGAAGGGATCAGTTGGATCAATATTCGGCAGAATGCACTGCACGATGCGGCGCGGCAAGCTATCCGGAAATCTTTAGAGGGAAGTGTTTGGAATAAACCCCGAGGAGTACAAGGGTATATCAACCTCGAACAGTTTCCTCGGTATTGGATTGATTCGGGAATATGGTCGGTATATGCTCGGTTTCGCCTTCGTTTTACTGTTACAGAACCATTTTCCGTCTACTGATCCATTATCTTGACAAAGCTTCTATTCTTCACTAGATTCACAACAAGCGAAAGTGGTGGAATTTGGTAGACACGCTAGATTTAGGATCTAGTGCACCATAAGCATAAGGGTTCAAATCCCTTCTTTCGCATATTACTTTTCATAATGAAGGGGAATGATTCGTGAGCATATCCAAGGAAATCACTCGATTAGAACATTCTGCTGTTAAATTGACCCTTAAAATGGAAAAAGATGAGGTCAAATCTCAATATGCTAAAATTTTAGCTGATTATCTTAAATCGGCTCAAATTCCTGGGTTCCGTCGCGGTAAGGTTCCTCAAAATGTACTAGAACAAAAGCTAGGTAAAGCATTGAAGCAAGAAGTTTTGGAACAAATTGTTGAACATACACTGTCTGATCTCTTTGAATCCGAAGATTTTCCACAAGAAAACAAGCCGCTCCCTTATTCAACACCAATTATAGATGGGGATTTAACACTTGAACCGGATAGTGATCTCGATTTTTCTGTGACTTACGATGTAATGCCACAATTTTCAGTAGAAAAGTACCAAGGTTTTGAAATTACAGTCCCTTCCGTTCACATCGAGCAAGAAGATATTGACAGAGAATTAGGTATTATCCGTGACCGAAACGCAGTTGTTATCGATAAAACCGACGACAGTCCGGCATCTATCAATGACGTTATAACTGTTACATATTGTGAACTTGACGAGACTGATAGCCCAATTACAGGAACTGAACGCAAAGATTTTGTTTTTACTCTTGGAAGTGACTATAATCCATACCATTTTGATGAAGATATTGTTGGCATGAAAAAAGGAGAAACAAAAGTTGTTGAAAAGCAACGAACTGAAGAGAAAGCGATTAAAGTAAAGATTACAGTAACTGATTTGAAAGAAAAAAGATTACCTGACTTGAACGACGAATTTGCTCAAGATATAAACGAAAAATATACAACACTTGAGGATCTAAAACAGGATATTTATAAACATTTGGAAGAAGAAATCATTAACCACATGAAGAGACTTAAAATAAACCGAGTATTTGAAAAAATAATGGAACAAACACCAATTGATATTCCTGAGTCGATGATCCGTATTCAGCTTGATGCAAAACAACGGGAATTTATGCGTACTCAAGGAATTCCTTCGGATCAAATTCCTCCACTGGACGATAAAACGTACCAAATGTTGACCGAGTTGTGGCGTCCGGGAGTGATAAAAACACTCCATTCCGGTCTCCTTGCTGATTCTCTTGCTCGTTCACTGGGTTTGAATGTTTCTGACGAAGAAATTAATAACAAATTAAAAGAAATTGCTGTACAGACTAACACTTCCGAAGAAGAAGTAGTTAATTATTATGCTCAAGAGAGCCGTCGGAAACTTCTTATAGATGAAATAAAAGAAAGAAAACTTTTTGACACATTACTTGTCGAAAATACATTCAACATTGGTGAAAAATCTTCCTATTTTGACTTAATAGGAGAGAAAGTGTGAGTACGATCCTTCCTTTTGTAATAGAACAGACTGGTATGGGAGAACGTTCGTGTGACATTTTTTCACGTCTTCTCAAGGACCGGATTGTATTTTTAGACGGTGAAATTAACGATGTGGTAGCTGATTTAGTTGTTGCTCAGATACTTTTTTTGGACAGTCAGGATACTGAAAAAGATATTAACCTTTATATTAATTCTCCTGGTGGAATAGTAACGGCAGGACTTGCAATTTATGACACAATGCAATACGTTAAATCTGACGTACAAACGATTTGCTTAGGACAAGCAGCAAGTATGGCAGCGCTTATTTTAACTGCAGGAGAAAAAGGAAAACGATTTGTTTTGCCGTCTTCACGAGTTCTTATTCATCAACCGTGGGGCGGTGTTCAAGGACAAGCGAGCGATATCGGTATTCAATCAAAAGAGATTATTCGCCTGAAAAAACTGACTATTGATATTTTTGCAAGACATGCAGGTAAAGCATGCGAACAAATTGCTCAGGATATGGAACGCGATTTTTATATGTCTGCCGAAGACGCCGTGAGCTATGGGGTAGTGGATTCAATCCTAATAAGGAGCAATAATGTCACAAAGATTTAATAACGGTTCTGATATGAATGAACGAGTTTGTTCTTTTTGCGGAAGAAATAGTACTATGGTCCGTAAATTGGTAGCTGGCTATGATGGAGTATACATTTGTGACGAATGCGTTGATATGTGTGCAAAGCTTATGTTTGATGGCGAGCAAAGACCTTCCAAACATTTTAATATTGATGTACCGAAACCACGTGAAATAAAAGAGTATTTAGATTTGTTTGTTATTGGACAAGAAGAAGCTAAAAAGGCACTTTCTGTAGCTGTGTATAATCATTACAAACGGATTGGACACCCTCCGAAAAATCAAGATGATGTAGAAATTGAAAAGTCAAATGTCCTTTTAATTGGTCCGACTGGAACAGGCAAAACACTTATGGCGCGGACATTGGCAAGAAAATTGAAAGTACCGTTTGCTATAGGTGATGCAACAACACTCACTGAAGCTGGTTATGTCGGAGAAGATGTTGAAAATATCCTCCTCAAATTGATTCATAGCGCGGGTGATAACATTGCTGATGCAGAGCATGGAATTATTTACCTTGACGAGATTGATAAAATTGCCCGTAAAGGAGAAAGCACATCAATTACCCGTGATGTTTCAGGGGAAGGAGTGCAGCAGGCGCTCCTCAAAATTATTGAGGGAACTGTTGCATCAGTACCTCCTCAAGGCGGACGGAAACATCCCAATCAAGAAATGATCCGCATTGATACAAAGAATATTCTCTTTATTTGTGGAGGAGCTTTTGTTGGATTGGAAAAGTACATTGAACGCCGAGTAGTACAGCATCCGGTTGGTTTCACTTGTGACATTCCAAGTCGTGCAAAGCTTTCTCTTAAAAAACTTTTTGACGCACTACATCCGGATGATCTCATTCATTACGGTATGATTCCAGAATTCATTGGTCGCCTTCCTGTTACCGTGGCACTTGATGAATTAAAGCATGATGATCTCCGTCGTATTATTATTGAACCACGAAATTCTATTGTTAAGCAGTACCAAGCTTCACTGGTGATTGACGGTGTTAATCTAGAATTTACTGATGAAGCCATTGACGCTATTGCAGATACAGCAGTTAAACAAAACACAGGTGCCCGTGGATTAAGGACTATTGTGGAGAAGCTTATGATCGATTTAATGTATGAAGTACCGTCAATACCGGGGCAAAAACATATAATTATTACTAAAGAAATGGTAGAAAAAGCTGAACCTACCTATATTCTCAATATCAACGAAAAAAGTGCATGAATTTCCTTTTTCCATCATTGAGAAACTCAAAAAAAAAAGAAGTACATTTTGAAGAGTTTGTTCTCCTTCCATTACGGGAACTTGTCATGTATCCGGACACGGTATTACCGGTTTTTATAAGTTATCGGGGAGGTATCAGTGCGATTGAGGAAGCGCTTCGGCGGGATATGCGGGTATTTACTGCATGTTTGAGAAATCTCAATGATAAGGAAACGTACATAGTTGGTACGGTAGCGCGGCTCATTCAATATATTAGATTACCTGACGGCACTTTTAGGGTTATTTTACAAGGTGAATATCGTGGTACGATGAGTATCCGTACTACAAATGACCGTTTTTCATTGGTAACAGTGAGTCCAATTAACAGTTCACATGAAATTCCCAATACTATGGAATGTACTGCTCTTATACAGACTGTGCAACGTTCTTTTAGTCAGTATGCTGAATTATCAAAACGAATCAATACCGAAACGATTCTCGCTGTTGAAAAAACGGATAACCTAGAGCGACTTGCTAACCTTATTTGTAACGTCTTAAATGTAAAAATCGGACAAAAAATTGAACTTCTTACTATTGCTGATCCTATTGAGCGTTTACATACTGTGCTGGAAACATTAGAGCGAGAAAATGAAATTTTTGACATTCAAAAAACAATCCGTGCAAAAGTTAAAAGTCGTATCGATAAAAGTCAACGTGAGTACGTTTTACATGAACAACTTAAAGAAATAAACCGTGAATTAGGCAAAGAAGTTAGTGAAAGTGGTGACGAATTAAGTGACTTGGAACGGTCTATTGAAGAACGGCATCCAAGTGCTGAAGCGCTTAAAAAAGTGCATAAAGAAATTGCACGTCTTCGAAAATTACAGCCTCTTTCTCCTGAAGCTGGGGTAATTCGTGGATATTTAGAATGTGTTGCAGAGTTACCGTGGGCATTTATGAGTATGGATTCTGCGGATATTGAAGAGGCTGAAAAAATGCTCAATGCTGATCATTTCGCTCTGTATAAAGCAAAACAGCGAATACTTGAATATATTGCAGTACTTAAATTAATATCGTTTACTTCAAAGTATGAATCTCCAATAAAGGGACCTATCCTTTGTTTTGTTGGACCGCCTGGTACTGGTAAAACGAGCCTTGGATCTTCAGTGGCACGAGCGCTTGGCCGCCAATTTGTACGCATTTCGCTCGGTGGAGTGCGTGACGAAGCTGAAATCCGCGGACATCGCAAAACGTACGTTGGTGCTTTACCGGGAAAAATTATTCAGGCGATACGGAAAGCGAGTACCAGTAATCCGGTTATTTTATTGGACGAAATTGATAAATTGGACAGTGATTTCCATGGTGATCCTGCTTCGGCACTCTTAGAAGTATTAGATCCGGAACAAAATATTAATTTTGTAGATCATTACTTAGAAATACCGTATAATTTATCGAAAGTTCTCTTTATTGCAACAGCAAATTCACTGCATGGTATTCCTTATCCACTGTTAGACCGTATGGAAATCATTGAAATTCCCGGATATAGTGAAAATGAAAAAGTATGTATTGCACAACAATTTTTAGTGCCGAAACAAGTAAAAGAAAATGGATTGTCAGAAGCAGTTATTCGATTTAAAGATGAAACTATTCAATCAATTATTCGTTACTGGACAATGGAATCAGGGGTACGTGACTTAGAGCGATCTATTGCCCAGTGTATTCGAAGGATTGCACGAAATGCATTAAAACGCGGGTTTGCTAAAGAAAAAGATATTGCTACTTTTAAAAAAATTGTACATCCGCATGACCTCAATGCATTGCTTGGACGTAAACAGTATAAACGCGATCTCTTTTTCAAAGAAACCCATATTGGAGTCATGAACGGTCTTGCCTGGACTGAAACCGGGGGAACAATGTTACCGGTAGAAACCATTCTTCTCAGAGGGAGCGGCAAAGTACAGGTAACAGGTAATATTGGAGATATTATGGACGAAAGTGCGCACATTGCACTTTCATTTGTTCGAAGTGTATATGAAAAATACGCTTTTACTGTTGATGATTTGGAAAAAATTGATATACACATTCATGTACCTGAAGGAGCTATTCCAAAAGATGGACCTTCAGCAGGAATTACTATTGCAGCCTCTCTGTTATCAGCATTTTGTCAGCAGCCGCCTCATGCAAATATCGCTATGACGGGAGAGTTAACGTTGACTGGACGTATTTTACCAATAGGTGGTATCAAAGAAAAATTGCTCGCAGCTATCCGGAATCATATGGAAAAAGTACTTCTGCCGGCAGAAAATCATGACGAATGGTTAGAACTTGACAAAGATATTCGTGATTCTCTTGAAATTTCGTTTGTAAGCTATGCTTGTGAAGCATTTGAACTTTTGTTTAATGAAACAATACAGAGAAAACTGTCTCATGAATTACGCATTGAAGATTAATACGCGCTATTTTATTTTCTTACCATCAAAAATATAAAAACATTAAAGCAAAAACTCACTTTTTACTGTACCATTAACATGAAATTGATTATTTTCTTTATCGGATTTTCGATAGTCTCATGTCGTGATTCAGCACAGCAGGACTACGAGATACTACTTCCTCCTGTGCCGCAGGTGTGGAGAGAACTTTTGGGCGAGCCGGAATGGTATATTGAATGGATTAATCCGGAAGGTTCTTTAGAGAGTACAACAGTACGTTCCATTCGCGTTGGGTCAGAATGGACGACACCGATTTTTGCATATCCTTATTGGTCGGCACACGGTATAGAGCCGAAAATTTTTAAACCGGCAGGCGGACTTTTTCCTTTTGATTACACTGATAAATCAATACGTTTAAGCTGGCGTGGGGGAGTTGATGCCGTGTTTTATCAAGAAATTCTTCGCTATGCAGGTTCAGAAAAAAATAAAACAAAAGTCCCCCGTATTTCTCCCTATTTTAATTGGATAAAATTTCGTGAAATACTCAATGAAGAAACAATAAAAAAAACAGTCGGTAATGATCTGTGGAATGTTGATTGGAGTGCCGTAGCACGGCGCACTGTGGAATCTGGTTTTGATAAACGTTCAATTGTTGCGCGTGAGACTCACAATCTTCATATTCCCATTGAATATACTGGTACATGGATAAGCACGTCTGCCTTTGCAGAACCGATCTATCAAGAAGGTGAATATTTAATAGTAAATATTCCTGCTAGTCCAACAATATTTGTTTCAGAAAATGCTATACTTCGTTGTTCATTAGCTGCATGGATTTTAATGCCAATACCGTAACAGTTCCCCCTTTTAGGGGGAATATTTTAGTAATCTGCTTTACCTTTGCGTGATTTTTTAAGTAATTTACGCTGGATAGATTTATTCTTCCGGTTAAGAATAGTTGAGGGCTTTTCATAATATTCACGTTTTTTAAACTCGCGGATAATACCTTCTTTTTCTACCAGTCTCTTGAATCGTTTAATTGCTTTTTCGAGTGTTTCACTATCATCAATAACAATATGCGCCAAAAGAATCACCTCCTTTTCTATACATGGTAGCACAAATACAATATTTGTCAATGACAAAAGACAGAGAGATATTTAAATTAAAGGTAAACCCCTTGTTATCGGGGTTAGTGAACTATACCTTTTTTGTTACTCGATTGCTTTTAAGACAGCGGGCACAAATTTTTATTGTTTTTGTTGTTCCGTTTTTTATTGTTTTAACCGATATTAAATTAGGGAGCCATACTCTTTTTGCTCTGTTTTTCGCATGACTTACGGTATTTCCTGTCAACGGACCTTTTCCACAAATAGCACAAAATCTTGACATAATAAACTCCTCATTTTTGAAAAAACCGCTTAAGAGTCGTCAGAATCTTTAAATTGATTAACCATAAGCACCGGTTGGTGAGTTGATTCCAAGGTATCCCGCCATAAATTGCCTTCAGGATCCACATGTTGCCGGTGTGAAACGGCTGATTTCATAGGGATATGGACAAATTCGTTATGGACGAGACCGATAATAAGTTTGGTTTTCCCCGCCATAGCAGCATGTACCGCAGAATTTCCTAGTCGTTCACAGTAGATAGAATCACTTGAAACTGCTGGAGCTGAGCGGATAATATAGCTTGGATCGATATATTTAAGGTTAATATCAATTTTTTTCTGATCGAAATATTCCTGAATACGTTTCTTGAGGTATGTACCGACGTCAGCAAGTTTTTCATTACCTCCCGCGTCATATTCAACCTGCGCTACAAGCTGTTCCTGCATAGCCCCTTCGGCAACAAGGATTACCGCGTGGTGATTCTGCTCGAGGCGATTATGCAGGTGACGGAGAAGACCGTTATACCCTTCAAGGTTAAAGGGGACTTCGGGAATGAGTACAAAATTTACTTCGTGGCTTGCAAGTGCTGTATGTGCTGCAATGAAGCCTGACTCACGTCCCATAACTTTTACTAATCCAATACCGTTGATCTGTGAATGAGCCTCCATGTGCGCCGAAGCAACAACTTCAACTGCCCGTGCCACTGCGGTATCAAAACCAAAAGAACGATCTACAAAAGAAAAATCATTGTCAACTGTCTTTGGAATCCCAATCATAGAAATTTTCAGTCCGCGGCGGCTGATTTCTTCGGCAATATCAAGCGACCCACGCTGTGTTCCATCTCCTCCGATAGTAAACAGTATATTGAGGTTAAGTTGTTCCATAGCGTCGACAATGGCATTAACCTCTTTGCCGCCTCCGCGTGCGGTACCTAAAAAACTCCCGCCGATTTTATGGATATCGTCCACAATATCCGGATTGAGCTGCACGGTACCAAAATTATACTGCGGCAAAAAACCAAGGTAACCGTAACGGATTCCCGAAATACGGCGCACACCGTAGCGATACCAGAGAGAATCCACAAGAGAACGGATAACATCATTGATTCCTGGACATAAACCTCCGCAATTAACAATGCCGGCATGTACATGCTGGGGATTAAAATAGATCAGCTCACGTGGACCAGCACGTTCAAAAACTTGGCTCCTCTCAAGAGTTGCTTGTTTTCCTAAATCTGCCTCAATATTGTAGCGCACAAATTGATCGTCACGGGCATAGTCTGCTGAATAATCATCATTTTTTGCTTTGGACATCTTAAGCGGCGAGGGAATATTACGGTTCCCTAATTCTTCTATGGTAAAATCATAATCCGCCATGCATTATACCTCCTTTCTTTTTTAAAGCATTATAGAGAGAATTTTAAAGACATGCAAGCACTCTAAACTGCCAATCGGTAAAGAAGGTCCGAAAAAGTTCAACATATAGGAGAACTATCACGGTCTGTCTTTTAAGGGGACAGACCTCTGGAAAAGACAGTCTTTTGAAAGGGACAGTCCTCTCTTCCTTATTTGAAAAATCAAGCGACCGTTTTATTAAAATGAAACGACCGTTTTAGAAAATCAAACGACCGTTTTGTTAAAATGAAACGACCATTTTACAAAATGACAAAGGGCTGTTCTCCAAACGGCAAGGGTCTGTCCCTAAAGTTCGTGAAGGTACAAAAATGGGGACAGACTTCTTTGGAGACAGATCAAAAAAAATCAAAAAAGTTAAGGAATAATCTTGACAAATGAAAAGTATCACGGTATAACACTTTGTAGACAGTAGAAAAATTACTGTTTGTATATGTGTCTTTTAAAGAGGACCGTAGCCAGCCATGTCTAGCAAGCAAACTAACCTGACTACGGACGTTTTGTACACGTAGTACGTGATAAACATAGTATTAAAATACCCTATAGTCAACGTATTACGTGTTCTCCTCTTTACATAGAATCCGAGCTTTTGCTTGGATATATTTTATGAGGAGGACTCTCTATGAAAAAGAGTCTGATTATTCCTTTCGTACTGCTTGCGTGTGCCGGACTGCTGTCCACTGCCTGCAAGGACGACGATCCGACCGAGCCGCCTGTTTCTTACACCGTGACCTTTGACAAAAACGGTGGAACGACTGACGCAGCCCCGACAACAAAAACGGTTACTGCTCCTGCAACAACCGTCGGCACATTGCCAACTCCCCCGGATAAAACCGGTTCCACATTTGCTGGTTGGAATATGAAAGCAGACGGTACCGGTTCGGCATTCACAGCTTCCACCGTCGTAACGGCAAGTATCACGGTATACGCAAAATGGACACTTGACAGTGAAGGCGAAGGTGAAGGCTGATAATCTTTTAGAACACGATTAGTTTGTCTTAAGGGGCTTCTTCTTTATGGGGAAGCTTTTTTTTATGTGCTTTGAGGTCTGTCCCCTTCAAGAACCTTGACAGCACCATGAGATAACGATATGCTGAGGCGGTATCGGGAGCTGAAGCCGCTCGTGTTGGAGTTCTTGATACATAATCCACTATGCAGAAATCTGTTGAAGTACACAATTTATTCGTACAGTATCGAAACCGCACCGTCCTCAAAAATCTTAATTGTGCGGTTGCACCGGGAGAATTGGTTGTGTTGATTGGGGCAAACGGCTCAGGAAAAACAACGCTGCTCAAGAGTATCGGCGGCTTTCTCAAGCCGAAGAGCGGCACCGTTCTTATTGAAGGTATTGACATTAAAACCCTTAAAGCACGGGAACGGGCGCAAAAAATTGCATTTCTTTTTCAAAATGCTCCTCCGGTGTGGGCGTTTACTGTGAAAGAATTCGTTGAACAGGGTCAATTTGCCGCGCGCAGCATCTTTGGTACTGTGGAACAGACGGCCGTTGAGGATATACGGGAGCATTTTGATCTCACGGCGGTATGGCACCGCTCAATGACGGAGCTTTCCGGCGGAGAAGTACAGCGGGTTACCATTGCCCGTGCGTTTGTACAACAAACTCCCATACTGCTTTTTGACGAACCGACGAATAATCTTGACCGCAAATATCAACGTCTGCTTATGGAATACACCCGTCATAACCGCCGTTGTGCGCTGGTAAGTCTGCACGATATCAATACCGCAGTGCAGTATGCAACAAAACTCCTCTTCCTCAACGAAGGAACCATCATTGCCTATGCTCCGCCGGTAGACATTATCCAATTACCGCTGTTTCAAGAAATATTCGGCGCAGACCGTTAATTTTTCTGTTTTTGACTTTCAATTTTCTCTGGGGGTCAGATATTCTTTTTGATTGAAGGGGACAATGGGGACAGACCTCTGAATCAAAACGGCAGATTCCGACAATGGAGACAGACCTCTGAACTACAGATTTCTGACAGACGGGGACAGACCCCGAATCGAACGACAGATTCCGACAATGGGGACAGACTTCTGAACTCAGATTTCTGACAGACGGGGACAGACCTCCTTGAAGACTGTCCCCAGAGACCTATCAAAGGTCAGAAATAGACAACCTTCCTCTTATCCATTAGTATGGCAGTAGGTCAGAAAAGAAGGAGAGGAACTATGAAAATCGGGGTTAAGCTTGTTAGTCTCATCAGTATCTTCAATATAATCGGGATTAGTATTCTTGCTGGGGTTACTGTTACCTTAGCGCACCGAGAAATCAGCAGACTTGCGGAAGAGCAAGCTTACAGCCTTGCTCAGAAAGGTGCTGAAGAAATGAAAAACTGGTTTGCTACCTATGTCGATACAGCACGAACCCTCGCAGATATTATGGAAGGCTATACAGAAATACCCGCTGAAGAACGGCGGGAACAATTCAATTTTATGCTGAAGCAGACCATTATTGCTCACCCCGAAGTATCAGCCGTCTATGCAAACTGGGCATCGAATGGTCTGGACGGTATGGATACGGATTACATCAATACTCCTGGAGCCGATGAAACCGGCCGGTATGTACCGGGCTGGAATCATGGAGCTGACGGACCTTATGTGGAGGCTATACTAGGTTTCCCTTTTGAGGCGGTCATACAAGTAACCGGAGGAGAAGAATTTGTATTCGAGCCTGAAGTGGTTCCCATAGGGAATAAGAGCTTGTTAGTAACTAATATTTGCATTCCTATAAAAGATAATGGCATTATGGTTGGGAGCACCGGCATAGGCTTTGAACTATCTAGGATACAAGCTATCACCGAGACGATTAAACCATTCGGCGACGGCTCCGCGTTTGTCTTCAGTAGCGGCGGTATCGTTGCTGCTCATACCGACCCAGACCGGCTTGGAAAGGATATGCGGGAATCTGAAAGCTATACCTTCGGCGAATCTCTTGATACACTCGTCAATGCGGTTACCACCGGAAAATCTATTGCTTTTTCTGTCCCTTCCGCTGAGAGGGGAATTATGCAGTACTATGCCATTCCTTTTACTATCGGTCAGTATCCTAATCCCTGGACTTTGGTTGTTGGAGTTTCTCGGAATACGATTATGGCTCCCGTCTATCATATACTTCATTTCAGTATTATTATTGGCGTTCTCACCGTCCTGCTGATGTCCGCTGGGATTGTTTTTATTATTAGCTATTCTATCAGCCGCCCCATAACTACCCTCTCCTCACTGCTTAAAAACATTTCTGAAGGTGAGGGAGACTTGACTAAAACCATCACGCTTACCGTGAAGGATGAAATCGGCGACCTCGCTCATTATTTTAACCTTACTATAACTAAAATAAAACGGCTTGTGCTTGCTATCAAAAAGGAAGCAGATGGACTTTCTCATACCGGTGCTGCTCTTGCCTCAAATATGACTCAAACCGCTGGCTCTATCACTGAGATCACTGCAACTATCCAAAATATCAAGAACCAAGTCGGTAACCAACGGAAAAATGTCAAAGAAGCAGGTTCAATTATGAGCGACGTTGTCGAAGGGATCGACAGTTTAAATGCTCAGATTCACGAGCAGAGCGATTGCGTAAGCCAATCTTCCTCGGCAATAGAGCAAATGCTTGCGAATATCAACAGTGTAACACAGACCTTAATAAAGAACAGTGAGAATGTCGTCAGGCTTGCGGAGTCTTCGGAAAAAGGACGCACCGGCTTGGAAACAGTCTCCGCTGATATTCAAACGATTGCCCGAGAATCGGCAGGATTATTAGAAATCAATGCGGTTATGGAAAGCATCGCCAGCCAAACGAATCTCCTTTCTATGAATGCGGCAATTGAAGCAGCCCACGCAGGAGAGAGCGGAAAAGGTTTTGCCGTCGTTGCAGATGAAATCCGAAAACTCGCAGAATCGTCTAGTGAACAGTCAAAAACAATCAGCGGTGTCCTGAAGAATATAAGAGCTTCGATAGAAAAGATTATGGGTTCAACGGATACGGTATTACAGGGATTCACCGTAATAGGGGAGGGGGTACACACAGTAACGGAACAGGAAAGCAGTGTCCGCACTGCTATGGAAGAACAACGGAAAGGAAGCACCCAGATTCTCGAATCAATAAACCGGCTGTACGAATTGTCCGCTCAGGTACAGAATGGCGCACAGACCATGCGGACAGCAAGTCACAGCGTGTTTGAGGTAAGCAGAGGACTCGAACAGATAACGGAGGAGATAGGGGACGGAATGGAAGAGATGGCGGTAGAAGCGGAAGAGATCAACGGAGCGGTCTATCGGGTTACTGAGATAA
>JAISSB010000041.1 GCA_031273325.1 Treponema sp.
CCTGATTCCTGATTCCTGATTCCTGATTCCTGATTCCTGATTCCTGATTCCTGATTCCTGATTCCTGATTCCTGATGTTCATTTTATCCGATTTCTCCTCTTTTGTCAAGATTATAGCCGTACTGTGGCTACTATACATACACTGTAGTACTTTTTAGGGAGAATCCCCAATTTAAAAATCTATTGACACAAAATTTTCAATACTGTATAAATTCATATCAGATAGATAGGAATTATATGTATCTAAAGTTTAGGAGGGATATATGAAAAAATTGTTGTTCATTATGTTGGTTTTTATACAGTCTTTTGCATTTGCAGGAGCGAGAAGAGACGCAAGTCAATATCCACTAGGAGAATATGACATAGTCTATTCAGGGTCAACCTGTGGTTCGCCGGTTTCAATCGCCGTTCTTAGGGGTTTTTTTGACGAAGAAGGGGTTAAAATTAACCTTGTCAGTGGCAGTACGTTTGAATCCACGCGAGCAGCTCTTGCGGCAGGAAAAATGCCGGTTGTAAACGGCGATTTTCAGTTTTTCCCGTCAATATACAACGGTGTAGATGTTAAGCTCATAGGTGGTTTGCATGAAGGTTGCATAAAAATTCTTGTACATAAAGATTCTCCAATAACGAGTCTCGGCGATTTCCGCGGAAAAACGATAGCAGTTGACGAAATCGGTGGTACCCCTATGTCTGTGGCGTCTGTTGCAGCAGGAAGTGTGGGTATCGATCCGCAAACTGAAATTACGTGGGTTCCATATCCAAACGATCAAATAGTACAGGCTGTAGAAAAAAAAGAAGTCGATATAGCAGCACTCTGGGATCCCTTTGCGACAACATTAGAAAATACCGGAGATTATCGAGTACTACTTGATATAAGCGAGGATCCCTTGTTTGCAGGAAAAGCCTGCTGTTTCCTTTTTGCTTCCGGGAAACTCATAAAAGAAAACCCGGCGGCCGTAGCGGCCGTACTGCGTGCATATCATAAAGCTGTTGCGTGGATAGGAGCAAATCCCCGTGAGGCAGCTCAACTGCTTGTATCGGAAAAGAAAGTTGCGACGGACGATGTTGACCTTGTAGCCGGACTGCTTGGACATTACAACTATGGGCATTATTCAGGAGCAGCAGCAAATGCACGCGCAAAGAATGATGCGGCCTATTTTGCTCAAAAATTAACTGAAATTGGTTATTTGCCGGCTGATTTAAATGTACAACAGTTTGTAGATGATCTGTATGTTGATATTTTTGCAGTAGAAGCGGCGGCAAAAAGATAAATGATCGTATCCACGGATATGCGGTTCTATATCTTAAGGAAATCCGTGGAATTATTTTAAGAAGGAGTTAACTATGAAGAAAGTATTATTTTTTACCTTTATTCTTATACAGTCTTTTGCGTTTGCAGGGGCAGTAAGAGATAGAAACAGAGGGCTGTGGCAAGACCTTGCTCGGTTAAAAACCGACTATAATTGGGTTGATTTAACCCTTGAACTGAGTCCGGAAACACCGCATTGGCATGGATTTGATGCGCTGAGCATAAAGCCGCTCTACACGTTTGAAAATACCGACGGTGTTTTTCTGGCATATCAATACACGCTTTCCGGACAATACGGTACGCATACGGATTTTCCCGGTCATTTTGACCCAAACGGAAAACTCCAGCATGAATATGATCCAAAAGATTTAGCTTATCCGCTTGTTGTTATTGATAAATCGAAAGAAGTTACCGTGAATGCGGATTATGAACTTACAAAACAGGATATTCTTGATTTCGAACAAACGTACGGACAGATCCCCGCCGGTTCTTTTGTTGTTTTCAGAAGTGATTGGTCAAAGCGCAGTGCTGCTGAATATGAAAACAAGGATGAGGCGGGCAATTCCCATTATCCTGGTTGGCACATTGAAGCTCTTAACTATCTTGTCGATGTGAAACATGTTGCAGCAGTAGGGCATGAAACTCCTGATACGGATTCTGCTGTTACCGGAAATACTGTTGGATTTATCGGTGAAGATTATGTATTAGATAATGGAAAACTGAACGTAGAATTGCTTAAAAATCTGGATCAAGTGCCTCCTATTGGAGCGGTTGCGTTTATTACATTTCCAAAATTAAAAGATGGAACCGGGTTTACGAGTCGCGTCTTTGCTATAGCGCCTAAATAACAGCACGCGTCGCCGTACGTACAATCTGCAGTGAAGATCACCTATACCGTGAAGCTTAAGTACGGCGAATATCCAATTAAAATATTTTTTTGACGGAGAGAACATGGCAAAATGGTATGATGATCCGAAAATAGCTGAAGATACGGTGTACTGGAAACCGAAATCAGAACTATGGATGTGGTCTGCAATAGCATCTTTTATCCTTGCGCTTGCATTAAATGCAGTGATACCTAGTGTTGAACAAGTAAAAGAAAAACCGTACCGAATTTTTCTTGCGGCTTTTATAGCCGTTCTCACAGTATTATATTTCTTCGCAATAAAAAGACCGGATTTTCGTAAAAAACTCTATCATAAAGCTCAATTTATATGTGCAGGCGGAGTAGTACTGATCATTTGGGATTTGCTTACCACAAAAAGTGCGCTTCTTCCCCTCCCGTATTTTCCCGGTGTAGCAGGTATATTAAGCGTTATGTACGACGATAGAAGCCTCCTCTTGAGGAGTACTGTCTATTCTATGCGTTTATTTTTTGTCGGTATGATAACGGGGACAACGCTTGGTCTTGCGACCGGCACCCTGATCGGGTGGTGGCGGCAATGGGATTACTGGCTTTCTCCGATAATCAGAGTCACCGGCATTATACCGGCTGTAGCTTGGCTTCCCATTGCATTGCTTATACTTCCGTCGTCTTTCACAACAGGCGTTTTTCTCATATTTATTTCATCGTGGTTTCCGGTTTCGTCAATGATGGCTGCCGGCATTGCAACGACGCCGAAATCGTACTTTGATGTGCTCAAAACACTGGGCGCAAATAACAAATTCTTGCTTTTCAATATAGCCATACCGAATGCTCTGCCGAGTATGTTCATTGGTATATTAACGGCAACTGCTTTTTCGTTCACCACGCTGATAGTTTCTGAAATGGTTGGTGCCAAAGCAGGACTTGGATTTTATATAAACTGGGCAAAAGGCTGGGGTGCATACTCAAAAGTGTATGGAGCAATAATCATAATCGCCGTTGAATTTGCCCTGATTCTCGCATTAATCGGTGCAATACGGAGCCGCGTACTGCGCTGGCAAAAAGGAATTCTCAAATGAAACCGTTAATAGAGATAAAAAATGTAAACCGGATATACCGTGATACCCATGGAAACCCCCTGTACGCTTTAAAGGACATACAGTTAAGCATACAAAACGGTGAATTCCTTTCTATTGTTGGACCTTCCGGCTGTGGAAAAACGACCCTGCTCCGTCTGATTGCCGGGCTTGACCGTCCTCAGTCAGGGCAACTGCTGATAGACGGTTCTGAAATACAAGGACCGACTCCGGAGCGTGGGTATATTTTTCAGCAATCAACTCTTTTTCCGTGGGCAACGATCTATGACAACGTTGCAATAGGTCTCAAAGCGCGCGGCGTATACGAAAAAGAAAAAGCCCGCGTAAAAGAATATATCACTATGATAGGATTGGACGGTTTTGAAAAATCGTATCCGCACGAGATTTCAGGCGGAATGGCGCAGCGTGTTGCAATCATCCGCGCACTGATAAACGAACCAAAGGTTTTACTTTTGGACGAACCGCTCGGTGCGTTAGACGCATTTAAACGAATAGAACTTCAGCAGTTGTTGATTGATATTTGGAAAAAGACCGGCACCACTATGGCTATGGTAACGCATGATGTTGACGAGGCAATAACATTAAGCAACCGTATCGTGATTATGACTCCCCGGCCTGGGCAAATCGTAGACATAATAGCAGTGACTCTCGGCGAAGAACGCAACAGAAACACCGACGACTTCATAGCTATACGGAAGAAAATTTTGGAAGTATTGCATCTCGTAATAACAAACCCGCAGCCTGAATACATAATATAATCTTTAAAAATGGGGACAGACCTCCGAATCAAACAGACAGATTCCTGACAAACAGGGACAGACCCCGAAGTGATTCTCAGCTAAGAATGACTCAGAGTCAGCTAAGAATGACTCAGAATTAGCTGCGAATGAGTCAGAATTAGCTGCGAATGAGTCAGAATTAGCTGCGAATGAGTCACAATTAGCTGCGAATGACTCACAATTAGCTGCGAATGAGTCACAATTAGCTGCGAATGAGTCACAATTAGCTGCGAATGACTCAGAATTAGCTGCGAATGACTCAGAATTAGCTGCGAATGACTCAGAATTAGCTGCGAATGAGTCAGAATTAGCTGCGAATGAGTCAGAATTAGCTGCGAATGACTCAGAATTAGCTGCGAATGACTCAGAATTAGCTGCGAGCGAGTCACAATTAGCTGCGAGCGCAGAGATTATGGGGACAGACCTCCGCGAAAAAGATTTAAAAGACTTGACATTCTCAATCAGCGGTACTACATTAATGAGTAATGAACACTTTAAAAGTATATAAAATAATCCCCCCCCCCCCGATGATTTCCTAGGCACTATTCTCTTTGTACATGCAGATAATGATCTCAGGGCTACAGAAAACAGCGGTTGTTTTTGTGTGCGCTCCGGTGGAGGAGTTTTTCACAGTTTTAAAAAAATTGAAAAGGAAGAATGGGGACAGACCTCCCGAACTATGCAGCAAGTCATGTGCACCCCTGCAAGAAACATTCTCCATAGTGCAGCAAGTCATGTGCATACCTGCAAGAAACATTCTGCACTATGGAGCAAGTCTCACAATGCTTCATAAGAGGTTACTGCACTCTGTAGCAAGCCTTCCACACCCTACAGAAAACGTTCTTCCTATCACAAGACAAGCCTGTGGGTATTCGTTTTGCCATAAAAAAATACCCCCTTGTGAAAAACGATATTTCTGGGTAGGCTCATTGCTGTATAGAGCCGAATTCAAGTCTAAAAGGTTCAATTTTGTCTTTCCGAGAAAGAAAGTGGGACGAGGAAGTGGGACTTTGAAAGCCAAGACGCAGCAGGACAGAGAATATGAGTGAGGTGGTGTTGGATATGGTTAAACCCCCAATCAATCGGGGATGATAATTTTGTTGATAACATAGTAGATATGGATTCCAATAAAATAATTTGCGCGGATTGTAAGGATTTTCTCAACAAGATCCCGTCCGAATCGGTTGACTTGGTAATAACAAGCCCGCCGTATTTTCAGCAAAGAGAATACGGCGGAGGCGGTATTGGAAATGAGGAATGTATTGACAGCTACATAGAAAATATAATGACGGTCTTCCGTCAATGCGTCCGTATCATAAAAAAGACCGGTTCTATCGTCTTTAATATCGGCGATAAATATATTGACGGTAATTTAGTATTAGCGCCTTACCGCTTTGCGCTCTGCGTACAAAAAGAACGGTTAGCGAAACTCATCAATGAAGTAACGTGGGTAAAAATAAATCCTGCGCCGAAACAAGACCCTAAAAAACTTATTCCCGCGACAGAGCCTTTTTTTATCTTCGTTAAATCACATGAATACTTTTTCAATAAAGACGCTTTCCTTGAATATAAGGATATGTTCTTTAACGGCAAAAGAAAAAACGCTGGTAACGATGTAGGGAAAAAATATTGTGCATTAATTGAAAATTCTACTCTGTCGGATAAACAAAAAAAAATGGCGCGTGATGAATTGCAGGAAGTCATAGGAGAAGTGAAACAGGGAAAACTGGACAGTTTTAGAATGAAAATAAAAGGTATTCACGCACTTCCCTATGGCGGACAGGGAGGAGGGCGGTTAAATCAAATCGAAACAAAAGGTTTTACTATTATAAAGATTTACGGCAATTCTATGCGGAAAGATGTTATTGAATCGACCGTTGAGACGATAAAAGGTAATATTCATCCGGCGGTATATCCTGAATTTATCATTCAAGAATTGATAAAACTGCTGACAAAAAAAGACGATATAGTTCTTGACCCGTTTTTAGGTTCCGGTACAACGGCGGTTGTTGCTCAACGTCTAAAAAGGAAGTATATCGGCGTTGAAATTAAACGCGAGTATGTTGACTATGCGGAAGAACGTCTGCGTAAACAGCAGAAAGAATGTCAAAACGATTTGTTTGAAGCGCTTTTATGAATGATAAAACCGCGGTTTTAGAAGAGCTTCACGCGCAAGCAGTGAGCTTATTTGAAACGAATACCAAACCGTCATACTCACTGGCAATTATAGAAAATATTGATATCCTTATACAGGAAATTGACAAAAATAAATCAATTATTTCGGCGCTGGTAACGTCTCTTTTAACAAAGATGTGCGCTCCGGAACAGGATATTCGTCTGCACAGGACAGATTTTGAAGACGGCTATTCCGCGAGAGGTTTAGATACCTCCATAACAACGCCGTTTTTCAAAAAATATTTTCCGCGGTATGCAAATAAAGAATCGGGTTTTCTAACGCTTGCGACACGGGAGAAAATAGCTTGGACACAGGATGATGGACAATCGCTGAAAATAAGAAACAAACAGGTCAAAAACAGCTTTTTAACTATCATTAATTTAGTTGAAAATAAAACTATTGAGACGCCGGAAACGCTGGTATATCTCTTCTACAGACTTTATGGTCTTTCGTTGCAATATAAACAAGTTTTTGATGAAACAATAGAAACGGTAAACGTTGCAGGTATTCTTAATATTCAAACCATCTTAATGATGATAGAAAAACACTTTGCTATGCGTTTGAGTTCCCGTCTCCCGGTTGTTGCGATGTATTCGCTCTATCAGTTGCTCTTTGAAAGAGGGCTTTATCCGCATAACATACTGCGCCCGCTGAATGTTCATACCGCGTCCGATAAACACGGATACGGCGATATAGAAGTATGGAATACCGATAATACGCCGTTTGAGATGGTCGAGATTAAACATAACATCTCCATCGGCAGAAACTTAGTTTTTGATGCGGTAAAAAAATCAGAGAATACAACAATACAGCGGTATTATCCGCAAAAGATAATTTTTTATCAACGGAAGAGGAACTGTATATCAACAAATTTATTCTGAAAATCAAGAGCGATTCCGGTATTGATATTATTCCCAATGGTATTTATACCAGTATAAAATATTATTTACGCTTTGTCGCTGATTATCAAAGATTTATTGACGCCTATACAAAAAATCTTATTTTTGATGCCGAAGTTTCAACAGAGGTGCGTGACTTTCATATTATAGAATGGAAAAATATTTTGCAGGAACACGGTTTTTCGCCAATAATAATGAATAATCCCTAAGAAAGATAAACATAGAAATTAACGGTAATTATTTTAATATAGCAAATAATGAAATGATAATAGAAAAAACCAGTTCTTCACTTTCCCAGTATATGCCGTGCCGAATTACAGAAAGCGCACCTCTTCTGTAGGTTGCTCCACTATGGAGCACATCTCCCGCACCTCCGCAGAAGCTAGCATCTTGTTGCCCTCCTCATCACGAGGGCTTTTTTAAAGAAAGCCGGAGCGTTTTTTGTTTAGGTCTTGAAGCGGCGGCGCACCAAACAGCCGTTTATATTCCCGGTTGAATTGCGAGACAGACTCATAGCCCACTTCAAGGGCAGCAGTATTGGCGTTCTTCCCCTCAAGCAGTATAAGGCGTTCCGCCTCATAGAGGCGTAAGCATTTCTGGAATTGTAAGGGACTGAGGGTCGTCACCTGTTGAAAATGGCGGTGAAATGTTGCGGGAGCCATATTGATCATGTGAGCTAGATTTTTAATCCGCAGCGGCTCCCGGTAATGTTCCCGCAACCAGCTAATTGACCGGGCAATCTGGTTTGCACGCGTACCTATCGTGTTAGCCATACGGAGGCAATCTCCTAACAAAGGACTGACAAGCACACGGTAATGAATTTCACGGACTATCAGAGGGGCTAAGATCGGGATATGGGCAGGATTGTCCAACAGTTTCACCAAACGCAGAAATGCGTCCAGTATTTCGTCCGTTATTTCAGAGACGAATACTGCACTGGGAGAATTTCCGCTTTGTCCGTTAAGGTGCGGCGCTTCAGCCAAAAGCTGGATGATAATGTATGGGTCTAGCTTTATTGAAATGGACAAAAAGGGGTGTTCCGGGGAAGCTTCGGTGATATGGGACACTCCGGGCATATCCACACCGACCACTATGCAGGAACCTTCTCCGTAGGAGTATTCCTTATTACCAATCATAGCACGCTTCCAGCCTTGAATAAGAACCGCAATCATAGGCTGATAAAAACATCTTTCGGGATTGCTATTTTCGTTATAGCGGGAAAACATCAGTCCCTTAACGGCACTTAAAGCCTGCGCCTGTTTGGGTAGCCGTTTGAGCAATGCCTCCTTGAGAAACGCATAGGTCTGCTTTGTTTTTTCATCCATACTGCACCCCTCATTAAAATATTGTTCAACTCCCGCTGGGACAAGCCAAGAAGATTGTCCCTAGCTGCACGGCTGGAAGCTTCTCAAATCACAGAATAGCCTGTCCATTGCAATAACCGGCATAGTTGTCTCGGATATCCGCATGCACATCTGTATGATCTCTATGTCCGCAATGCTTACGGACATACCGAGATTTATTGCGGGATTTTTTATCAATGGTTCCGCAAACAGTACACGTTTGGAACGTGTAACGCGGGTCTCCATTAACCACATTAATAGCATGCAGTTCACACGACCATTTAACTCCCGCTGGGGCAAGCCCAGAGGATTGTCCCTAGCTGCACGGCTGGAAGCTTCTCTAATCACAGAATAGCCTGTCCATTGCAATAACCGGCATAGTTGTCTCGGATATCCGCATGCACATCTGCATGATCTCTATGTCCGCAATGCTTACAAATATACCGAGATTTATTGCGGGATTTTTTATCAATGGTTCCGCAAACAGTACACGTTTGGAACGTGTAACGCGGGTCTCCATTAACCATATTAATAGCATGCAGTTCACACGTATATTTCAATTGACCATTAAAAGCCTATAGCACCCGCACCTCCATTACAAGTATCAGACGAGAGGATTAGGCAAAAAATTGATAGGATTGTGTATATGCCGCTCGCATATAAATAACTATTATGATCGTATGAACGTCATTTTAGTGAACGGCAGTCCTCACGCCGGAGGATGTACCTATACAGGTTTAAACATTATCAAGGAACAGTTGGCAAAAAATGGGGTAGATTCTGAACTCTACCATGTGGGAAATAAAGCAGTTATTGGTTGTACCGGCTGTAGAAGCTGCTGGAGTACCAGAAGATGTGTCTTTAATGATGACTTGGTTAATACAGTAGCTGAGGCATTCAGGACGGCGGACGGAATTATTCTCGGTTCTCCGGTACATTTCGCGTCAGCTTCGGGCGCAGCTACGTCCTTCTTTGACCGCCTGTTTTACAGCGTCGGCTTCAATACGCTCAGGCTCAAATTCGGCGCGGCAATTGTAAGCTGCCGCCGGGGCGGAGCGAGCGCCGCTTTTGACCAGCTTAACAAATATTTCACGATAGCCCAAATGCCGGTGGTGTCGTCATGTTACTGGAATTCGATACATGGCTTCACACCGGAGGATGTCCTCAAAGACGAGGAGGGCGTGCGCGTCATGCGGACGCTGGCGAACAACATGGCCTACCTTATCAAGTGCAAAAACGCCGCCGCCCTTCCGCTGCCTGAAGAACTGCCAAGGGTCATGACTAACTTTATCCGGTAACAGGAGATTTTTATGAAGAAAAATTATTTTGCGGTGCGTCCGCCTGTGCTGTTATCTCCGCTTGTGCGACGGGCAGCGGGAATAACAGAAATCCACTTACGTTTCCGCTCGGCAACGCGATAAATTTTTCCGGTTCTTTTACCGGACAGGCGTACCTGTCGCCGATGATTGCTTACGATGAAGTGTTTAATTTTCCCCAGACGAATAACGTATCCTTCGAGCCGGGGGCAAGAAGCAATTGGCACAGCCACGGCGCGATGCTGATACTGGTTACCGGCGGCGTCGGTTATTATCAAGAGGAAGGGAAGACCGCTCAAAT
>JAISSB010000045.1 GCA_031273325.1 Treponema sp.
CCTGATTCCTGATTCCTGATTCCTGATTCCTGATTCCTGATTCCTGATTCCTGATTCCTGATTCCTGATTCCTGATGTTCATTTTATCCGATTTCTCCTCTTTTGTCAAGATTATAGCCATACCGTTGGCTACTATATATATAGTGTAGTACTTTTTTGAGAGAATACCCATATTAATTATCAAGGAGTTCAAAGAGGTCTGTCCCCCGAAAGGTCTTCGGACATTCCTAAAAGGAGGTCTGTCCTCATAAAAAAGATTTTTAAAGCCCGCGGTTTAAAGTTTAAAACCCGCGGCCAAAAGTTTAAAACCCGCGGTTTAAAGCTTAAAACCCACGGTTTAAAGTTTAAAACCCGCGGCTAAAGATTTAAAACCCGCGGCTAAAGATTTAAAACCCGCGGTTTAAAGCTTAAAACCCGCGGCCAAAAGTTTAAAACCCACGGTTTAAAGTTTAAAACCCGCGGCTAAAGATTTAAAACCCGCGGTTTAAAGTTTAAAACCCGCGGTTTAAAGCTTAAAACCCGCGGTTTAAAGCTTAAAACCCGCGGCCAAAAGTTTAAAACCCGCGGCCGGAAGTTTAAAACCCGCGGCCAAAAGTTTAAAACCCGCGGTTTAAAGTTTAAAACCCGCGGCTAAAGATTTAAAACCCGCGGTTTAAAGCTTAAAACCCGCGGCTAAAGATTTAAAACCCGCAGCTAAAAGTTCCACGTTTTATTCGGAGGTCTGTCCCCACTCGTGAAATCTGCCGTTCTGATTCTAGTTTAAGATTGATTGTAAGCGGAATGGAGTTACTGTGTGGGTAATTGTCCTAATATTTTGAGCTGTTCGGGAATGACAAGCTTTTGCTCTGCCGATTCAGCGGCGGCTTTATTTTCGGCTTTGATCGCATCAAATATCTCTTGACGGAAAATGTTGACCGTCTTTGGCGCTTCTACGCCAATCCGTACTTGATCGCCCCGAATGTCAACAATTGAAATTGAAATATTATCCCCGATAATGATTTTTTCGTTGATCTTCCGAGATAATATTAACATTTGTGCGCCGCCAATTCTTCCAATTCTTCTAAGATACTGTGCTTTGTTTTCCATTCCGGACCGTCAAGTATCACTTGTTTCCCCACGTTGGTTTCACGATTAATGATAAGCGGTCCCTGCAAATTTGCGGTCAACGGACCGCCGCCGCACGGAATAGTGACGACCGCAAGAATAAGCACGTTTTTGGGTTCAGAAATGCCAATTTCTGCAAGTTCTTCATTCCCAACGTTTACTTCATAATCAGGACGAAATAAGAACGGATCGATAACCGGAAAGGCAAGAATGGAATCTTCAACCGATTGTAACCAATAGAGCGGCGATTGCTCGGATTCTACCAGAACAAAGCTATGAAAATCTTCAAACCCGAAAAGCCCGCGGGGAAAGGAAATATACTGTTTTTCTCTTGTGTCGGACGGTTCAAAGCTCCTAATCACCGGAGAAAGTCCAATAATGTAGTGGGAATAATGCGCGCTGCCGTTTGGAGCGTTGCCTTGTATGCAAAATCCATCATGCTCAGATCAACAGCCGCTGTTGCCATATTGATACCGTTTTCGCGGTCAAGCCCTTCGGTAATCTGCGGTATCTCTGCGTTAACTTTTTTCCACGCAAAATGTGCACGTTCAGAACGGCTCCCGATTTCGGTAATTCTTGTTTCGATATTGTTGAGCGCTTGATCAAGACCCGTAAGTCCGCGTGAACCGACGTGATTATAATCCCCCCGGAAAAGAGCGTCACGAAGATCGATGATCATATCAAAGGCAGATCCGCCGGCAACCCGCGCATTGGGATTCCAGTTCGGTGCGCTTGCGTCCGCAGTAGCCCGAATGATTCCTAAATCCTGCATTACCGTTGATCCAAGTGCATCTTCAACGCGGATTAAATGCGGATTTGTTCCTTGCAGATTAATACCGCGGCTGCTCACATCCAGATATGCTTTGACGGGCGCCGGTGAATCATTGATTTTAGCAATAATAGTTCCGACCGTGTCGCCTGGACTGAGATTGATTTCAACACCGTCAATAAAAATTGCCCCGCTTTGCGTTACCCGATAATCGGACGCATCAACTGAAGAAAAAATTTGCATATTTTCAGCCCAGAATGCTTCACCGCCGCTTATATCTAAATCGATATAGCTGCCGTCTGATATTTCGGTGCGCCGCGACGCCCCAGCACCCCGGTATTCAACACGGACGATCATAGGTTCGCCCCCGCCGTTAACGGGTCCTTCAACAATGCGGAACGGTTCTGTGAGCCCTTTGTCTCCTGAAAAAATTTGAGCTCCGTCTGCCCCGCGAATATTTGCCGTTGCAACGATCTCTTTGAGTAATTCATTGATTTCAGTAGCCATATACTGCATGTCTTCTTGAGTGTACACACCGTTTGCTCCCTGAACGGCAATTTCGCGAATGCGCTGAAGAACATCGTTTGCATGCTGCAAATAACTGTCTGTCTGATCCAGATGATCAACGGCATAAAGCGTATTTTTTTCAAAACGCTCCAGTCGCGCTAAGTACGAATCGTAGCGAACCGTATGCGAAGCTGCAAGCGGATCGATGCGTAACTGTTGTAATCTCGACTGTCCGGCAATCTGTGCTTGAGTACGTGCAAGCGCTTCTTCTTGACGTCTCAACCGGTACTGCATGTCGTCATTCGGCATATTAGTGGCAATTCTAAGCATAATTCCTCTTCCGATTGTTTAGTCTCGGCAATCATAACCATAGCTATCTAGCACATCGCTATTCTTTCACTCAGTATACAGCATCTCATACTGTTGTCAAGGTTGACTCTATAGGTGCCGAGCCGTCTTATTATGTTAAATATTAACTTTTACCTGATGCTCTTAACCGGGTAATTAATTTATCGGTAATATCAACGGCAGGACTGTACCATACGATTCCTGCATTTTCTTTAACGTTGAATACCATGGTATAGCCTTCGCTTTCAGCAATATTTTTAATCTCTTGATATACTTGCTCCAAAAAAGTTCCTGATTGAGTCAGTTTACTTTTTTCTGCTTCTAATTCAGCGGTATTCACCCGGTAGTATTCTTTGAGAAAATCAGAGCGGCGGTTTACTTCACTTTCTGTTTTCAGCGCTTGTTCACGGTCGCCGCGAAGTTCAGCATTGAGTTGAGTATTTTTTAAATCTTGAATCTCTTTAGTCATACGGTCAATTTCTGCTTGCACACGGGAACTCCGCTCTTCAAATTCACGCACCGCACGCGAATCACGGAAGAAGCTCACATACACCCGCGGGAGATCAACAACCGCAAACCGCGTTAATTGTTGCGCTCCTGCATTGAATGCAGACATCAGTACCGTTAACGATAATACCGTCACCGATAGAAGTCTCATAAAAACTCCTTTTTAGTACGAAGGAATGACAAAAGATAACACAAAATCTATGCCGGTTGCCGGATTATCGCCGATTTTTCCTAACAAACCCTGTTGCCATACAATAGCACCGTCTTTAATCTGAAACCGTTTTGCAAAACTAAGGCGAAGGGGAAGTTGCGGAACAGTAAAGCGGAATCCGCCTCCAAAACTAAATCGCAACTGTTCTATAATTGGGAAGTTTTGGAAAAATGAAGCAGGCGTATCGTGTACTCCGGCAAAATCAAAGAAGAAATCAAATGCAAGCACGCCGGGAACCAAAGGGATGCGTAATTCTGCCCAATTTTCCCAATACGCAAGACCTTTAACATGATAAACATTGTTCCACCCGCGGGCATTAAACATACCGTCAATGGCAAATTTATTCGTATTTTCAATAGCTAAGGTGCGCCCGAGTTGAGGAAATATAAAAGAAAAACCGGTATGTAAACCGAGCGTTAATTTAAATGTATAATTTTCACTCAATTGTCTTTCAATAAACGTATGAAACCACTCCGCTTTAATATCTGAACGAGTATAGTATTGAGCTTCGTTGGGTATGATACCGTATAAACCGAAGCGCGTCATAAAATAGTAACTCCGTGAAGGATCATAGGCTGTGTCACGGTTGTCAAGCGCTACGCTTGCCCATATTGAATTCGCCGGCACCCACCGGTTATTTGCTGCACGGAGCGTCGGATCAAAAGGACGGAAAAGATTGCCATTAAAAGTATTTTGAATAAAGCCGGCACGTATTCCGCCGTTGACCACTAAATTACCGCCCGGTGTGTAAAAACGATAGCCCGTGGATAACCCCAGCGAAGAATACCACTGATTATATGTCATTAAATATGCACTAGCGGGAGTAAAACTGTTATTTTCATACTCTTCATAAGAACTAAAGCCGTCCGGATAAGCACCAGTTTCATCGCCGTTAAAGAACGGTGCGAGATTATCCATAGCAGTTTTGCGTTCTATATGTTGAAAATCGAAACTTACACTGGCAGATAACGGCAGTCCAAAAAGCCATCTATGCGTATAATTTAATGAAGCAGTTTGGGAGTCAGTGGAGAAATTCAGCGTAGCTCCGGCAATATTACCGCTTCTTAAAAAGTTTTGATCGCTCCATTGAATCATCCCCGATATGGGAAAGGTGTCCGGATCAGAAACTCCGGAAAAGGTAGCCCCGACTTGTAAATTTATAGTTTGTTGTTCTTCAACATTAAAAATAAGATCAAGAAGGTTGTCAGTGCTTCCTTGCTGCGAATCAGGAATAATGTTAGAAAAATACTGTAAATTATAGAGATTTCTTAATCCGTTGATTAACTTTGTTTGAGAAAACACTTCACCCGGTTCAAGGGGGATTTCCCTTAAAATAACTGCTTCTTTTACCCGGGTATTTCCCCGTATAATAATATTTTCAATATGGGCGCGTCCTTGATCTCGTTCATTAATACCAATGCTGTACGAAATTATCCCTCGTGACGCATCACGGTTTTCGTTCCGGGTAAAATCAGTACTGATATAGCCTCCCTCATAATATTTACTTGCAATTCTTTGGAGATCAGCTTCAAGGTGTTGAGCATTAATGGGTTGCCCTATCTGTGAATAGACTAATTTTTCAAGTTCCTCATGAGAAAATATCTCATTACCACTAAAGGTTATTCCCCCAAACGTATAGTGACGGCCTTCTTCTATCCTAAAAATAATCGTTAAGACATTATTTCCTTTAGAATCTTTTGAGATTTCTTGCTGGACATCTAAAATTTTTGCGTCAATATAGCCTCTATTCCAGTAGTACTGTTGAAGTGCTTGACGGTCAGCTACTAACTTTGATTCCTCGAAAGCTCCATCATTGAGAAAACCTTTAGCCTTGAGAGAAAGGGTTCCCCGAAGTGTCTTGTCTGAAAAGATTTGATTACCCTCAAAACGGAAATCACCGATAACTATTTTTTCCCCTTCGTCAATAGCAAAGGTTACAATTCCTCTTCCATTTTGATCTTCGCGCACTTCACTTCGCACCTGAACAGCAGGAAAACCTTTTTCACGGTATTTTCGTATCAATGCTGCTTCGTCACTTGCAAGCAATCGATCGCTCATAACGCTATTAACTTTCGTGAGAATAGTCCCTAAAAGTTCAGTATTGCGTATACTTTTATTACCGGTAAACATAATGGTAGATACTGTCGGAGATTCTTTTACAATAAAATGGATTAATAATCCACTTCCAACACCAAAAGGTTCTATACTGGGATTAATAGTTTCAAAATAATCAAGGGCATACAATTTCCCAAGTATTTCAGCATAGAGTTCATTAGTAAAAATTCTGTCAAGATAAGGATCCGTTATTGTTTTAAGTTCTGCAGGATCAATGTACCTTAAACCACTAAAACTAATAGTATTAATAGGTCTCCCTATATACCACCCTTCTTGTGCATAAACAGAAGACACAGTCAATATTACCACAACAACAATAGATTTTAAACGCATCTATATCCCTCAAAAAGATTTTCTCCAAAAAAACGAAAACGAAAGATCATCAACCCACAAATGGTCACGATTACGTGGACTGAAATTACCGCGTATATCAAATGAAATATCATGCGGTAACGTTGGACCACGCAACTCAAAACTAAAATCAGGTTCTATTACTATACCACCAACACTCGATTTTGTTCTATCATAGTGGAACTGTCCTAAGAACTGGATAAACATATCTTGTCCAAAGTACTTTCCTATAAAAACAGATGTGTTATCAACATAGTTACCGATAGTTGGTTTGTCAACTGTGCTTTGCGGATTTGTCACTTGGGCAAGCATATTTTGAACTAACTGAATACGAAGACTAAAAACATCTAATTTAAAAAGGTCACGTATTCTCCGTTCAATATGACGCATAACCTGTGTTTGCCCAATAATATCAGTTGTAGAAATGAGGAGTGACGAGGGAAGAGCGATAGCATTTTGCCCTAATAACGTAAAAATTTCGGCTTGAGAAAGTACCGGTGTTGATTCAAAACGAGCGGTAAATGAAGCTAAAGGAGCGTGATCAACAATCATATAAATAGTGACAGGACCACTGTTAGTCCGATCACGAATTTCTGCACGCGCTGTTATTTTCGGTTCAAAGTGGAATTGATTTTCATTGAAAGAAATCACCCCTTCCCGTATATAGAAATTCCGTTCAAAATAAAAAATTTCTCCGCTTTGAATAGGAATATCTCCAACGATAGAAAAATGATTTGCGCTCGTATCGTTTGATATGTGAATAGTTGCTCCCGGTTCAGCGTTAGCTTGCAAAATAGGAAAATCAGCAACCGGCCACAAAAATACTACCTTACGGCCGGTGTGAATGTTTACGTCAAACAGTAACGAACTACCTATGGGTTCAACATTCTCAAGCCCTTGAGCATTGAACGTTATATCAGTGTTATGCACGGTAAAATCACCGTTCATAGTAAAAGCATTCCTATCAAATCCAATATCAAAGTTCCCCGATGCCGTTCCTTTTGCTCCAATCGCCAACACGGTAAAGTTAATAGGGATAGGACTTGAATCAGGAACGATAATGTGCAAACTCAATGTTTCTGGAACCCACCGTCCAAAAACAAACGTTCCGCTTACCATACCTTTTCCGCTTCCTGAAGCAAACGGTACGTTAGTAAAAGACATCGTTTTTCCGTCAGCAATAACAGTAAACGGAACGGGACGTATATCGTCACCGATATACGGCGGGACTTGAATGTGTACACTGTTCCCGCGTGCTACCCCTAAAAATTCAGGATCACTCAACGTTCCGGTAATATGCATATCTCCGGTTATAAAACCGCCCGGCATACGGTATATCGCTTGAAAATCTTCCGGTATAAGCTGGTACAATTTTTCTAAATCAACGTATACATTGCTTGCCTGAGCGTCTATCTGCTGATTCTCTATTCTCCCCGTTACAAATCCCCGAACAGGGGAAGGAGCGCTCACACCCGCATAAAAATCACCGCGGGTGTTCATACTAAAACGAAGCATATTTTTCGGGCCGCCGTTCAGCGATAATCCGGTCAGCGTTTTTGAGAAGATTAATTGAAAAGACTCGTCTGATTTTATTCCTTGAAAAGCTGCATTTCGTACTGAAACTTTCACCCACACCTGCCGTAAAGCCTCGTGTACCTTAAACCATGAATCAATAGGTGCAAACGTTCCATTGAGTGAAATATCAGCATTTGTATTTCTCATATCACCGAACAGGTATGCGCGTGCAAAAAGTTGTTGCTTCGTACGGCTTGCTTCAAAAGCCGGGATAGTGAATTCAAGGTTACCGTAACGGATTGAGGTATTGATCATAGTGATCGTGTTGCTGTTGAGCGATAGATGGCTTTGCGCGGTGAGCGGTGTATGTGCAACAGTAGTAGCAAGATCGTTGACGAACAGTTCAATACGGAAATCGTCCTTTTTTTTTAAATCCCATGTTCCGCTCGCACGTGCAGAAATTGTTGTATCAGCCGCTTGATTAAGCCATCGCGGAATGTGTACCCGCTGCATATCGACATCAAAAAATGCTTGGTCGCTATCCCATGTAGCGTTTATACCGCACTGTTCAATGCCCGTAGAATCGTTAAGCTGTACCTGTACCGTTCCCGCCGACAATTCTGGTTCCCATGCCCCTGTCAGGACTCCACTGATTCCATCGCCTCCTTGAATAGTGAAGGAAGCCGAATATTGATCGGCACTACCGTTCATACTGATCGATAATGGAGTCATGATCACCGCAGCATTATCTACATTAAGAGACCATGAATCAGGAGACTCATAGCGGAACGTACTCAATAGTGTCACAAGAGCATACTGTCCGCTGTATGGAATGGGGAATTGTTCCACGTCGCAATAACCGGAAAAACTGCCGTTTTCTGCCCTTGTTAGGTGAACCTCCAAATCATGAATGCCTTGAATATGCAGCGTATATTTATCAAGTATTACTCCATCAAATTGATAATTAATATCAGGATTTGATGCCTCAATATTAAATACGATATTTTGGGGATCATCAAAATTAACGGTAGCTTTCAGTTGTAATGCGGTACCGTTAATAACCATAATTCCTTCATGGAGATCAACCCATTGCTCCGTTCCGGAAAGAGCGGTACTGAGGTCAATAAATTCAGATTTAATAGTACCAGCCGGAATATTGTACGTGATATGATTAAAGTCAGTACTCGCAAATAATTCTGCATTTACTGTAATGTCCTGCACTATGTCAGGTATTTCCCAATCATTAATAATATTTTTTATATCGCGTACTTTTAAATTATTTAAAGTGAGCCACAGTTCAAGATTATGCGGTTGATTATCATAAAATACTTCAAGTGATAATTGCGTTGGAACGGCATTAAGTTCTTGATATGCAAGAGAAAACGATGCATCAAAACCTTCTTCGTGCAATTGCATAGTACCTTCACTCCGCAACGGTGCCATTGGATCAGCATTATCTCCTTTAAAGACGATAATGTTATCACTTGTTGTAATTGTTGCTGTTGGGGGAGTATGGGGAGAAAAAGACATTGAACCGTTGACGGTAAAAGGGTTTAAAGCTAAAACTCCTTGAAATTGTGCGTAAAAGCCGAATAATTCTACGGTAATATAGTCGGTATTAACATACTCAGCAGTTCCGTCTCCTTTGAGAGCAAAACGAACCGTGCCAACCGGTTGTATATCCGGAACCGCGCCGGTCATATCAAACGTATAGAGCAGGTCAGTACCACGTTCACTGTGCAGCGAAGCGTTACCGTTTATCACGACGGCACTGTATTGGTTCCACGATTCTCCAAGGGTTAAAAAATCACCGAGTGAAACATTTGAACTCTTTGCCGAAACAAACCACGAGTCGGCACCCAAATCGTACAAAGCAGAAAAAGAAAGGGGGATATCATCTTGCTGCTTATTAATGTACAGCATTCCTCCATACATTGCAGTCGTACATGAAAAAGGCTGCATAGAAAACAGTAATTGATTCTGTTGTTCAACATTTAATAATTCAAGCATTGCTGTTGCATCAAGCGTTCTAAAATCAAAACTACTGTTTCCTGAAATAGTCAGTACACTTTGTGCTTTCAGGTTCTCTCCCTGAGCTTCAGCCTTCAGTGAGCCGAAAAAATTAATCTGTTGATCAGTAAATACCGTGCGGAATGTCAAATCTTGCACCGCAACAGTGCTGTTCGGAGTCTGCATACGGAACGCACCGTTTTGTATATCAAAAGAAAGGAGCGTTTTTAATGGATTGTGCGGGCTTTTTTGTACCGAAGAAGTGTCGGTAAAATACTGCACTATCGATGCGTCGCGTTCTATATCAAGAGCAATGTGCGGATCTTTTAACCGAACCCGACGGAGCCCGCGCAGCATATCTCCCTGAATTAAATCAATGAGAGAAAATGAAATATCTAATTCTTTTACGGTTAAAAGGGGGGCGGCGCTGCTGTAACTTTCAATGATAAAATTTTCTGCTTTAAGCGTGCCGAAAAGCGAAAGCGACAGTTTATTATAACTAAAATCTCTCCCAATAAATTCTTTTACATTGCTAAAAATAATAGTGCATACCTGTTCCATACGACGGTGAATATTCATTTGAACAGGCCATAATAAAAGCATTGTCGTAATAATCATAACAGCAAAAATAATAATATCTCGTATGAGCCGTACTGTTATTTTTACATGGGGTAAAAAAGGAATAGAAAACAAAAGACGGTCGGACATATTTACTGCGTTCTCACTTTAACATAATATATACAATTGTGGAAACTATACAAGGAAAAAGAACGTACCGATTAAATCGATTAATAACGGTACTGTTGGTATTTTTACCGACCGCTTCGCTGCTCAATGCACAAACACAAGAAATTATTCCTCTTTCTTCATCTTTATATGCAGAAATAGACGCTTTATATTTAATACAAGGCTTGGGAAGTCCTTCAACCGCCCGTCCATGGACAAAATATGAAGCTGCCTTGATCCTGCACCGTATTGATCCGATAAAGCTTCATGGCGCAGCACAAAGCACCTACGATCATATAGCGCATGAACTTGCACAACGATTAAGATTTGGTTTTGATTCAAAAACCCGGTTTAATGTACAGGGAGCTTTTAATATAGAAATGTATGCCCACAGTAATACTGAAGACTATGTTCTTGAACAAGATTGGCTCTATAATTATACAAAGCGAAAACCACTATTTTTTCTTGATATGGCATTATCTTTTGATACGCATATTTTTATTAATACTGATATACAGTATGGACGGAACCGTGTAACCAATGCTGATATATTTCACGATGTATATCCTCAAGGAATTGGAGCAATCGTTCCTCCATACAGCAGTACCATTCGGTTTGTCACATGGTCTCAAACGTATAGCAGTGCCTTTAAAACAAATATCGTTTCAGACATTGCCGGCGATTTTGATTATGCGTGGCCAAAGCGCGCTGATTTTGTATTCGGCGGAACGAATTGGAATGTTGTTCTCGGAAGAGATAGAATCAGTTGGGGAAACGGACACAGCGGTAATTTTATTTTTGACGATCACGTTGATTATAATGATTTTATACGGTATTCGTTTTTTTCAGAACGGTTTAAAGCTGAGTTCTTATACGCATTTTTTTTATCTGACCCTGAAACATATCAAGAAGCTTTCCGGACATTTATGACGCACCGTCTTGAATTTCGTCTTTTAAATACCTTAAGTCTTACCGTTTCAGAAAATATTATGTACTTGAGCAATAATGTTAACATTAAATATTTAAATCCAGCTTTTTTTTATCATAATATCAATGAACGCTCGCTCTTTAATGCTATTGCCCATGCAGAGCTTGATTGGGCTTTTAAAGCCGGCTTTAACCTGTACAGCCAATTTGTCCTTGATCAAGCACGGTCGCTCGGTGAAGTTTCGTTTGAAGCAGATGCGTGGGGCATATTGGCGGGAATTGAATACGGCTGCGCGGTGGGAAATGGTTTACTGACCGTTGCCGCAGAGGGGGCGTATACAACGCCGGTATTATACCGAAGGGATAAGATTGATTTTCTCCGATTAAATGTCGGTATTTCAAATACTGTGGGGCGGTATTGGCATTTTGATTATATTGCTTATCCGTACGGCGGAGACTCAATCGTTGGTTTGATTGACGCAGCATACACTGTTCCGGGCATTTTTGATCTCAATGCCAAACTTTTTGCGCTTAAGCATGGAGCAATGAATATCTTTCTGTCTCATAATGCTGACGGCGATAATACACAAAGAACGACCTATAGCGGAAGCACCCCGTCCGGTTCAGCAGCAGAGATAAGCACGACCTTCGGCTTGTCTTTGCATGGAACTATTAACATTCCGCGGTTTTCTCAATGGCTAACGCTGTCTGTATGGGCAGAACTCGATCTCTTTTTAATAGAGAATAAATTAATGATTGCAGACACAGTGTACCACAAAGAAGGCACCGTCAGTGATATACAAGCGATAGTGGGAATGCGCATAAGCTTTTAAAAGCGGGGGCGGGAGGTCTGTCCCCCTAGAGGTCTCACGAGGGTAAGCACCATGTCCTCGTAAGGGTAAGCACCATGTCCTCGTAAGGGTAAGCACCATGTCCTAGTAAGGACAAGCACCATGTCCTCGTAAGGGTAAGCACCATGTCCTAGTAAGGACAAGCACCATGTCCTCGTAAGGACAAGCACCATGAACGACATCCTAACCCCCGGACGCAACGCGAAGATCATGGGGAGCAAGCTCAAGATTGCCGGGGAGGCATCCTGCGGCGTGTATTTTGTGAACACCGCCACGGGTGAGCGGGTCAAGGTAGAGGCGGCGGATATTGTGGAGAACAAAAACTCTGAACTCCTGGTCGTAATTCCCGCGCTCGCGGCGGGGACGTATTAGGTTGAAGTAACCACACAGTATACCGGAGGCAGCGCCCTGCTCAAAGAATCCCGCACGGCGACATTCGACCGAATCCTAACGGTTGCCTAAGCGGTGTATGCCGTCCATATCAAGGGCCTTCATACGATGCGGTGAAGGACTTTCACACGATGCTGTGAAGGACTTTCACACGAGCCTGTGAAGGACTTTGAGACGAGGCTATGAAGGACTTTGAGACGAGCGATCAAAGGGGTTTGACCCTAGAGGTCTGTCCCCGATTAAGACTGTCCCCAGTGGGGTCTGTCCCCATTCCCTTTCAGGAGTTTGTCTCTTTTAGCCGAAGTCTGTCGTGAAGACCTTAACGAGTAAGTCCGAAAATGTTGTTATGATGTGAGTAATATTGTGAAGATAATGATATAATCCGCCAAATACCCATTCTTTCGCTTGTTCCACCAACCCGGCTTTCACCGGATTCTGATTAATATACCGAAATACTCTCAGGAAATCTTCTCTACTTTCAATCATCCGTGCATGGAACCTGTCTCCCCACAAGTGTCCTGTCACTCCGTGCAGCTTGTTCCACCGAATAGTAAAAACCATCTTTATCCATTTCATAATCACGGAAAGGCTAACGTCTTTCCCTGGTGTTATGAGAAAATGAATATGGTTATCCATAATACA
>JAISSB010000001.1 GCA_031273325.1 Treponema sp.
GAGAGATTAGAGTGAGAAGCGTTTTTGATAAGAGCGAGTAAGGTAGTAATGGTATGAGGGATATCTTTTTTAAAAGCATTCAAACAAGGATAAGAGTGGTAAATAAGATGAGACATTATTTAATTACTTTTGTACGTTTCATTAATTACTGTTTCCATACTCTTTGCATAGTAAAGATATGCATAGACACCAGCGGCGGCAGTTACACTTTTACCGTATTCACGTGTTTCAGTTAAATCAACTGTTTCTATAAAAATATCAACAGGAAGTTTTGGTTCGGCTGTTCTCCACCGTCGAACACGTGTCAAACCACCGTTATAAGACATAAGAGCAAGCATACGGTTCTCTATACGAGGAGTCAACATTTGTAAATAACTTGAACCAATATGAACGTTAACTTCTGGATTAAACACTTCAACCGTTCCTTCTGCTAAATAATTTGGACCGCCTTGTCGTGCAATTGTTTGGGCATGGTCACGTGCAGTTGCCGGCATGAGTTGTGATAATCCTTGAGCACCGGCCCACGAAACAGCATTCGGATCAAAAAGACTTTCTGTACGGATAAGTCCAAATAATATTTCCACCGGTACTCTCGTTTCGCGGGCATACTTTTCAATAATTTCAATAAAAGGTCTTGGATATGCAAGCATTAAATCGGTGCGGGAAAGCGTATATTCCGGACGCTTTTGATATGATGTTACCAGCCGAATAGTATGTTTCCATTGATAAGAATCTGCAAAAGCTTGAGCTAGCAGCCGTAGTTCAGGAATAGAAAACTCATTGACCCGATCATTCAAATATGAAAACGCATACGCGGAAGCTCCATAATTAAAAAAATCTAAAAAAAAGTTCAATGCGTCACTTTTCTCTTCGACTGTCGGCAATGCTTCTAATTCCGGCAAAAGAACTGCTTTTCCAATGCGTGAAGCCGCTGAAGCTCTATAATAAAATGAAGCTTCTGTTTTTTCAAATGCATACGTGAAAAATGCGCGGGCAACCGAGTCTTTTGAAACATCAGACACCACAAACACAGCAGGAGTAGGAGGAAAAAGATCGCTATCGATTGCTCGTCCAAGGATGAATGCATACTTTGCAGCTCTATCCCAATGAGCAGAAGCATTAAGTTGTAAAAATACCGTTAAGAGCGAATCCCATTGCTGCGTTGCAGTTAAATAACGGCTTAATAGATCAAAAATATCTGAAAAATAATTATTATCATGCCACTGTGATTGATATAATGTAATAAGTGCTAAAGATTTTTCCGGTTTGTCTAAAAATGTACTGTGAATTAAATACCATATTGCTGTGTCTTTTTGTTCAAGATTTGATGTATAGTTAAGAGCTTGAGAAAAATAATCTGCCGCTTTGCTATAATTAGCTAACGTGCGTTCCATTCTTCCCATATAATAAAAAATTCTATACCGAACTTCATCGGAAAGAGTTATATTTTTTGCCCATTCAGAGAAATAATTCAGTCCTTCTTTAGCATTTGCCGATTGAAATGCTCTTCCAACATCGCTAAGCAAGAAGACATACTGCACGATATACTGTGGTTCTTGAGCAATAACTTTTTTAAAATACTCTATAGCGTCTTTGTATGACGAGCGTGAAACGTTTAGCCGTCCTGCAAGCGCATTACTTTCTGTCTTGCTACAGTATTTTTCCAATTCTGTAGCTGCCCACCGATAAGCGTCCGTTATGGGTTCGGTAAATAAAAAATTTGTGTTTTGTTCGGCTGCTGCGGTAAGTGCCTTATCCCATGCGTTTTGTGCCGTATACTGTGCAAGCTGCACTACTTCAGAAAAGAGTTCGAGTTTATAGAATACGGCACAGCGAAGCGTTAATTCAGTAGGACGGGAATCGGACCGTATCGTTACCCGCGCCATACGGTTTGCAAAATTTTTATCCTGCAGCACAAAAGGGATTAATTTCCGCGCAGCTTCTTCACGGACAAAAGGGTTAGCACTTTGAAGTGCCGCTTGAAAAAAATCCCGCTGTGCATGAGGAGGAGCTAACAAACCAGCATAGAACGCTTCAGATACATCCTTAAAAACAATATCTCCCACATGAGCTGGTTTCGTTTGCCCCATACATTGAACAAGTATCATACAACAATACATAAATTTCATATATTTTTTCATGTTAATCAAAAAAAATACCTCTTAATACAGTATATCATAACGATTAAATATACTGTTTTATTTGAACAACACGTCTAATAATGAATATTTAAGAATAAGTCCGGCAAAAACAATTGAAACCATTGAAAGCAGTTTTATTAAAATATTAATAGAAGGACCGGATGTATCTTTAAAAGGATCGCCGACTGTGTCTCCAACGACTGCTGCTTTGTGTGCTTCGCTTCCTTTTCCGCCATACTTTCCTTTTTCGATATACTTTTTCGCATTATCCCATGCACCGCCGGAATTTGCCATCATGACAGCAAGTACAAAACCGGTAATCATAGCCCCGGCAAGCATCCCTGCGACACCGTTTACTCCTAAAATCAAGCCGACAAGTACGGGAGCAACAATGCCGGTTAAAGCTGGAGCAATCATTTCTTTTTGGGCGCCGCGGGTACAAATATCAACACAAGCGGCATAATCTGCTTCTGCTTTTCCTTCCATCAATCCTTTTATTTCTTTAAATTGACGGCGTACTTCCTTTACAATACTTTGCGCTGCTCTCCCGACAGCACTCATAGTCATCGAAGAAAATAAGAACGGCAGCATAGCGCCAATGAACAACCCTATTAAAACCGGAGGATTTGTTATCGACAAATCAAATTCGAAATTCGGATCTTTTAATGTTATTTCGTCAATATACGCTACAATCAAAGCTAAAGCCGTGAGCGCCGCCGAACCTATTGCAAAGCCTTTTCCGGTTGCAGCAGTGGTATTCCCAAGCGAATCAAGTGCATCTGTACGTTCTCGCACTTTTTGAGGGAGATGCGCCATTTCTGCAATACCGCCCGCATTATCTGCAACCGGTCCGTATGCGTCCGTTGCAAGGGTTATACCCAGTGTTGAAAGCATTCCGACTGCCGAAATTCCGACACCATACAATCCTTCGCCAAAAGAGGACAGACCTCCTGCCGCGTAAAAACTCACGAGAATTGAAATACCAACTATCACTACTGGAATCAATGTTGAAAACATACCGAGCGCTATACCACCGATAATGATCGTAGCTGGTCCGGTTAAAGATGAAGAAGACAGATTCTGAGTAGGTTTATAGGTGTCAGATGTGAAATATTCCGTAAAAAATCCAATTAAAACTCCCGTAATCAGTCCGGATATAATTGCAACCCATACGCCGATATGTTCCGGTCCAAGGATAAAATAAATAACCGGGTACGAAGCAATAATAATCAACAGTGAAGAAATATACGTCCCTTTTCTCAGTGCAGCCAGAAGATGTTTTTGGTCCGCATGCTCAGAACAGCGTACAAAAAAAGTACCAATTATCGATGCGACAGCTCCAACCGTTGCCATTATTAACGGTACGGCTGCTCCCTCAAAGTTATATCCCGCACTCACTGCAAGAGCGATTGTTGCAATAATTGATCCAACGTAGGATTCATAGAGATCTGCTCCCATTCCTGCAACGTCGCCAACATTGTCCCCAACATTATCTGCAATAACTGCCGGGTTACGCGGGTCGTCTTCTGGAATGCCGGCTTCAACTTTGCCTACTAAGTCAGCCCCTACATCCGCAGCTTTTGTAAAAATACCGCCGCCTACGCGGGCAAAAAGTGCCATACTCGATGCCCCCATGCCGAATGTAAGCATCGCTTGAGATATTTTTGTTATTTGTTCTACTTCTTCGATATTGGCATAGAAAACATATTTTAAAAGAAAGAACCACAGTGATAAATCCAGTAACCCAAGCCCTATGACAGTAAATCCCATAACGGTACCGGACGAAAAAGCAACCCGCAACCCTCTATTCAAACTTTCTTGAGCGGCGGCAGCGGTTCGTGCGTTTGACGCAGTTGCTATTTTCATGCCGATAAACCCTGAAAGACCGGAAAAGAATCCACCGGTAATAAAAGCAAACGGTACGAACGGCGTTAAAAAACCAGCAAAAGCCATCACCCCCAACAGAACGAACATCACTATGAAAAATAATCCAACACCGGAATATTGACGCTTAAGGTACGCATTCGCCCCTTCCTGTACAGCGCGTGAAATTTTTTTCATAATTTCTGTTCCTTCCGGAAACTTCAGCACCCGTTTTGCTTGTATAAAAGCAAAGAGAAGTGCCACGATAGAACCTATCGGTACAACAAAAAAAACAGCTTCATGCATAAAAGAACAGCGTATATATACGCCACCTCCTTTGTGGAATGTTTAATCAACTGCAAAATAGTATGCCTCACGGTATGCAAAGTATAATCCGCATACACTTGAAGCAGGGACCATCATAGCAGTTTCTGTCAACGATATACCGCATGTGTGCGGTACATCTAAAAGTTCAAAAACTATTCGTTTATCGTGGTGGTTTGGACAGAGGGGATAACCAAACGCCGGACGAATCCCCCCTTCTCCATAGCCCCACCATTCATGTTGGACACGAACATAGATCGTTTTTGAATATGCTTCTACCAACGTATTTGCAACGCTCTGCGCAACTATATCACGAGAGGTACTTTCAACAGTCAGGCAAAACATACCAAGCCAGTCTGAGTGAGGAGAAATAAAGTCTGCCAAACACGGATTGGGAGCCGCCCGCTTTATCAGCGTGCGGGGAAATAAAAACTGTGCAATTGCATGCTCTGGTTCTTCAGTGCGTCCCATCGATTCATGGGCATATACTGTAACGTACTCGTCATGCGACCGTGCCGGGAAAAAACGAACAACGCCCCGTATGTCAAAGAGTTCCGGCTGCTTCAGGAGCGATTGGGCTTCACGGAACAAAGCATCGTCATAGCTTGTTTCCCACTGTTGAGCAAAAAAATCCCAATCGAAAACGGCTCTTAACTCCTCAAGCGGATACTGTGTTAAAATAATAGGCTCCTTAACCCGCGGCTCGGTGATTGGTACCTGCGACCAATCAATATGAATCTTATTGTTCCGTGCTTCTTCAAGTGAAAGTACCGGCCGTGCAGCTTTATGATCATACTGTTCTCTTGAATGTTGATACCGTTGATCGAGCTGTTCCAAAAAGCGCGGCCGCTCGGTTGCCGATACTAACGAGCGAATCACCGTAACTGCGTTGCTTGCATCCGGCACATACACGACCGGAGCTGTATACCGTGGCGCAATATTAATAGCAGTATGCGCCATACTCGTTGCTGCTCCCCCAATGAGTAATGGGATATTCAAATGATTCTGTTCCATAAGTGAAGCAACAGTGAGCATTTCGTCTAATGACGGGCGAATTAAACCAGAAAGTCCAACGGCAAAGACCTGCTCGGTCTGTGCTTGTTCAATAATCCGTTCAGCTTCAACCATAACTCCCAGATCGATAATATTATACCCGGCGCAACTCAGTACCACTGCAACAATATTTTTTCCAATATCGTGTACATCTCCTTTGACTGTTGCAAGCAAAATAGTCGTTTTGTTCTGTTGTTGAATGTTCTTTTTCGCCGCGGATTCAAGGATCGTTACAGCTTCTTTCATAACGCGTGCGCTTCGCAGTACATGCGGTAAAAACATTGTCCCCGCGGCAAAATGTTCACTCACAATGCCCAGCGCCGGCATAAAAATATCGCTGAGTATATCAAGCGGCTGTGCATAGTTTTGCATAACTCCGTTAAGGTCGCGCTCAAGAGAATCATTATTTCCTTCAATGATTGCTCTGCTTAACCGTTCTTTTGGTTCAAGTGCAGACACAGTGTCCGCTGTCTTTTTCGGCGGCTGATTAAATGCGATCAAAGATTCGATTGCTTGCTCGTCTCCGTGCAGCACAACCGCTTCACAAAGCTCGCGGAGTGCCGGTTCAAGTGCTTCATAGGGAATAGATTCAAGCGTATTGACAATCGCCATAGATAAGCCGGCTTGACGCGCATGCTGCATAAAAACACTGTTCAATGCCGCACGGACATGGCTGTTCCCCCTAAAACTAAAAGAAACGTTTGAAATACCGCCGATGATATGCATACCGGGACAATGTTCCCGAATCCATGCGCATGTCCGGATGAAATCTGCTGCATACTGATTATGCTCCGGAATACCGGTTGCAATACTCATAACACCGGGATCAACAATAATATCTTCGACCGGTATCTGATACTGTTGTATTAAGTGATAGACTCGCGCTGCTATCGCAGTTTTCCGTTCAAATGTCGTTGCTTGTCCCGCCTCGTCAAAGAGTAGCACGACAAACGCCGCACCGTACCGTTGTAGTTTTTCTATTTTCTGGAGAAAGAGCTTCGTACCGTCTTTGAGCGAAAGCGAGTTAACCAGTGATTTTCCCGGTAACAGTTTGAGCGCCGTTTCAATTACTTCAACAGACGAACTGTCAACCATACACGGAATACGGGCAATTAACGGATCCGCTTGGGCAAGATGAATAAACTGTGACATAGACTCTTGAGCATTAAGGAGTGCGTCGTCCATACAGACATCAAGAGCTTGAGTGCCCTGTTTGACCGCCTCGCGCACCAGCTTGAGTGCGTCAGTATACCGTTTTTCCTGAATACACGTACGGAATTTCTTGCTTCCGGCAACATTGCTTCGTTCTGCAATGGTAACAAACGTCCCTTCCAATGGAAGCACTTCCAAACCAGCAAGGGCAGGCAAGCTTTTTTTGGGGAGCCGCGGCGGATAATGGGAGACTCGGCGTGCGAGTTCTGCGATATGTTCCGGCGTTGTCCCGCAACAACCGCCGGCAATGTTGAGCAACCCGTCAGCCATATACGATTCAAGGGCGGCAGCAAACGATTGAGGACTTTCGTCATAGTCTCCGGACTGATTCGGCAACCCGGCGTTTGGGTGAGCGCTCGTAAAGCACGGTGCAGAGCGGGCAACTTGTTCAAGAAATACTTTGAGCGATTGAGGTCCCAGCGAACAGTTTAATCCAAGCGACCACGGTTTCGTGTGGAGTATAGAAACACAAAACGCTTCAACTGTTTGTCCGGTAAGCAACCTCCCCGAAGAGCCGACAAGCGTTGCAGACACCATAACCGGTATATCGCGGTGATTCAACGAGTCAAGCGCACAACAGGCAGCTTTCAGGTTTAATGAGTCCGTTACCGTTTCAAAGAGCAGGATATCAACGCCGCCGTCTAGGAGTCCCCGAATTTGTTCTGTGTACACGGTCACTAAATCGTCAAAATAAATAGAACGTTCAGACGGATCATGGAGCGAAAGGGAAGCGCTTTTTGCGGTGGGACCAACGCTTCCGGCAACGAAGCGCGGGTTCTCCGCCGTAGAAAAACGGCGTGCAACATCTTTTGCAAGCTGTGCCGCCGTGTTGTTTATACGGTAACTCTGATCACTCAAAGCATATTCATGCAGCGAGACGGCATTTGCATTGAACGCAGCCGTCTTTATAATATCAGCGCCGGCCTTAAGATACTGCTCGTGAATAGACTGAATTAAATCAGGTTTTGTTAAACAGAGTACGTCATTACAGCCCCGAAGCGTTACCGGGTGCGTAGAAAATTCATTGCCGCGAAAATCTGCTTCACTCAAACGGAATTGTTGAATCAACGAACCCATAGCTCCGTCAAGGATAAGAATACGGTGAGCTGCACAGGTATCAAGTTGTTCACGAGTGGTCATAATGAATTCTAACATTTCACCAACCACAGGACAAGGGGCAGGGGGACAGACCTCCCCGACAACGGGGACAGACCATTGAATCAGAAGCTATAACACCAACCACAAGACAAGGGACAGGGGGACAGACCCCGAAAACGACAACGGGGACAGACCTCTGAGTTATGACGACAAAAAAAGTGGACATATTATTGAATCAGAATAAGCTATACACCCGTTAACTTGGTATGGCTCGCAAAATTAGAGGGAATACCTTTCTTGGTTATACTTATCATGTCACCTTTGAAATAAACCGATGGTTAATGGAACTCAAAAATCCCGTT
>JAISSB010000055.1 GCA_031273325.1 Treponema sp.
GCACTCTAATGCAGAGACCCTCTGCACTACCATACAGAAGCTCTCTGTCAAACGGGGACAGACCTCTAAAAACTAAAACAGGGACAGACCTCTAAAAACTAAAACAGGGACAGACCTCTAAAAACTAAAACAGGGACAGACCTCAAACTAAACAGGGACAGACCTCAAACTAAACAGGGACAGACCTCAAACTAAACAGGGACAGACCTCAAACTAAACAGGGACAGACCTCCAAACTAAACAGGGACAGACCTCAAACTAAACAGGGACAGACCTCCAAACTAAACAGGGACAGACCTCAAACTAAACAGGGACAGACCTCAAACTAAACAGGGACAGACCCCGAACTAAAACGGGGACAGACCCCGAACTAAAACGGGGACAGACCTCAAAACTAAAACGGGGACAGACCTCAAGCTAAACGGACAGACCTCAAACTAAACGGGGACAGACCTCTGAACTAAACGGACAGACCTCAAGCTAAACGGACAGACCTCAAACTAAACGGGGACAGACCTCTGAACTAAACGGACAGACCTCAAGCTAACAAGGGGACAGACCTCTGAACTAAACGGACAGACCCCAAGCTAACAAGGGGACAGACCCCAAGCTAACAAGGGGACAGACCCCAAGCTAACAAGGGGACAGACCCCAAACTAAAACGGGGACAGACCTCTGATTAATGCTCATTAAGCTTTTCCTGAAAGCGCTCGAATTCTTTGTGAATAGCAAGAGACGGTTCTGGAGTTATAAGGCTACCAATAAAAATAACAAGGGAAGAAATAATAAATGCCGGTAAAAGTTCATACACAGCAAATATTCCTCCAGCTTTGCTGATAAATTGTTTCCATATAATGACCATAGCACCGCCGCTCAACATACCGCCGATTGCACCGGCTAAGGTTGTCCGTCTCCAGAACAATGAAAACAAAATAAGCGGACCAAATGCTGCACCAAAGCCTGCCCACGCATACGAAACTATTTCAAATATAGAACTGTTGTCCGAAAGTGCAATTCCAACGCCGAATACTGTTACCACGAGAATACTCACCCGCGCAACCCACAAAACAAAGGTTTCGCTTGCATTCTTTTTGAACAAACCTTTCACTAAATCATGTGCAAGCGCCGACGAAGCTATCAGCATATACGAATCCGCAGAACTCATAGAAGCTGCAAGCACCCCGGAAAGGATTAACCCTGCTACAAGGGGAGGGAAAAAGCGCGTTGCCAGCTCTAAAAAGATTGTTTCAGAGCTGCCGGCTGTTCTAAGGAGATCCGGAAGATAGGCGCGCCCGATTAAGCCGATACTAACCGCTGCAAAAAGAGAAATAAAACACCATGTAACGGCTATAATGCTTGATGTACGTACCTGAGAAACCCGGTTGATAGCCATAAACCTTAACAGCACCTGCGGCATGCCAAAATATCCAAGACCCCATGCGAGACACGATATAATATTAAGGAGTGAATAGGGAGAGCCTGAACCAAATTGCGGTATTCCGTTGATAACAGTTTGTACTCCGTCTTGTACTGTTGGAGTTGCAATACCGAATATGTCTAAAAACCGAGGGAAATCCTGTACCCGCTCTGCAATGCCCGCGAAACCTCCGGATACGATAAAACCAGTCACGAGAACGACGATTAACGAGAAAAACATGAGAATACCTTGAATAAGATCGGTCATACTTTCTGCAAGAAAACCGCCGAGAAACGTATATAGCATGACAAGAAAAGCGCCAAGAATGACCATGGTGACATACTGATCGGCACTAAATACATAACTAAATAATTTACCGAATGCAATAAATTGAGAACCAACATAGATAGAGAAAAAAACTAAAATAATTAATGCTGCAATAATGCTTAAAATATGATTATTGTCATGGAACCGTTTGCTAAAAAAATCGGGAAGGGTGATAGCATTGTCAGCATTCTGAGAATAACTTCGCAGCCGCTTTGCAACAAGAATCCAATTGAGGAGTGTTCCCAATGCCAACCCGACAGCCGTCCAAAAAGCTTCTCCGGATCCGGTAAAGTATGCAACACCGGGCAAACCCATCAACAGCCAGCCGGACATATCAGAAGCTTCGGCGCTCAACGCAGCTACCCACGGACCAAGTCCCCTTTTTCCTAAAAAATACTCTTCGGGGCTGCTGTTACTTCTGCGGGAATGCCACAAGCCGATACATACCATTGCGAATAAATAAAGCCCCATTCCAATCAATATAAATACATTCATCATAAGCACCTCCACTGCAATAGTACTGTACAGTGCAAAACATTTTCTACTTAATTTAATGTATTATATCCGAGCGATTAAGAGCTTTTACCGTGCCATGTCTGGAATCTTTTGAAAGAGTTGAATCGTATAATCACGTACTGAAGCAAACATCCAACTGCCGAGAAGAGCAAGTACTAAAAGAATAACGATAAGTTTTGGTACAAATGTCAATGTTTGTTCTTGAATGGAGGTTGTTGCCTGCAAAATAGCAACGACGAGCCCGACCACTAATGCAGAAATAAGGAGAGGAGAAGCGACCAACAGTACTTCTAAAACCGCACCGCGCAGGAGCGTGCTTACCTCACCAATACTCATAGTACCTTCCTACAGAAAAGACTGCATAACTTGACTGGTCAAAAGTCCCCATCCATCTACTAAAATAAAAAGAATTAATTTAAATGGCATAGAAATCATAACCGGCGGCAACATAATCATACCCATTGACATAAGAGCGCTTGCCACAACCATATCAATAACGATAAAGGGGATGAAGATTACAATACCAATTTTAAATGCAATAGTTAATTCATTGAGAATGAACGCGGGAATCAGTACGTACGTTGGAACATCGGCTAAGGTTTCAGGACGGTCAAGCCCTCGCATTGCCATAAAAAGCCGAATACTGTCCGGATTGCCCTGCACTTGCCGGTACATAAACAACCGTAAGGGAGCTTCAGCTTCACGGTAAGCTGTTTCGACAGAAATCTGTCCGTCTGCAAGCGGCTTAAACGAATTATCATAGATAAGCTGAAAGGTCGGCCACATAATAAAAATGGTTAAGAAAAGAGAAATTCCCAAAAGCACCTGATTAGGGGGTACTTGTTGCAGTGAAAGTGCGCGCTTAATAAAATCAAGTACAATAGATACCCGCAGAAAACTGGTCATTAAAATAATGATACTTGGTGCAAGCGAAAGAACCGTCAGTAATAATAACAGTTGTAATGAAAATGCTACTTCTTGTCCGGATTCTGGATTCCGAATAGTTAAATCAATAAACGGAACAAACGGCGGCTGTTCGGGAGTAGGAATACTCATAGTACTTGGAACGGATATATCAGGAAAAGAATCGGTTGCTTGGGCGGATATAAAAAAAGGAGTGCAGATACTGAGGATTAGTATGAGTAAAAGGAAACGATGCATCATATACCTCGAATATGTTCCCGTTTTTTACGAATATTACTGAGAGAAAGTTGTTGTAATAAATGAGAAAAACTTGTGCTGCTATGCTGCTGAGACCCATTAAGTATTAACGTGTCTATAAGTTCTTTATCGGTTATTTCTGCAATAAGAGAAATACTTCCTTCTGAAGATCCGACAAGCCATGCTCTTGTTCCAAGAGTAATAACGTGTACTGATCGTGACATTCCTAAACTAATTCCGGCTACTACCTTTAAATAGGGATCGTTGGAAATGTGCGGTTTTAGAGAACGTTTGAGGATGAAAATAACACCGTAAATCGCTATTGCAACGATAAGAAGAACTATAACAGCTCGAATAATAACCCACACAGACGTAGTATCATTCGGTGGATTGCTGCTTTCAGGAGCAAGGATTATTGTTTGTTCTGGATTTTCTGTCCCTGATTCTTGTGAAAATAGATAAGGCGCTACCGTAGCAAGTACGGTGATAAAAAAAAATATTCTCAATACCGTCATTAATCTTAGGTTACACTCATACGTTCCATGGGAGAAACAATTTCTGTTACTCGAACACCGAAATTTTCGTCAATAACGACTACCTCACCTTTTGCAATCAATTTGTGATTCACTAAAATATCAACAGGTTCTCCCGCAAGTTTATCTAATTCAATGATAGTTCCCTCTCCCATACTCAGAATCTCTTTGATTACTTTTCTTGTGCGCCCTAATTCGACGGTCATTTCCATGAATACGTCCATAATGAGACCAATATTACCCTGTTCTTGGCTCGTAATATGGGGCATAAGTGTAGGAAATTGCACGGGTTGTACATTTGTTGATTGAGCTGCCATTTGTTGTGTCCCTCCTGCCTTAGACGTATTTCTGGTACTTGTTGATGCTGTGGTGGATTTGTCTTTTCTTAAAGCACGAGCAATATCACTCGCTATAGTAGGTCCAAAAACCTCCCAAAGGTTTTGAGTTCCTTTTCCTAAATCTACCGTATACGTTGCAACAGGAAATGTCCCATTGGGAAGTGCAGCAACAGCTTTCGGTACATTTGTTGCTTCGGGAGACATAGGGGCAATCGATTTATTAGCGGTTTGTGCAGTAAGTGTTGTTATTTGTGATCCAACAAGGGTTGAAATAACCTCGCCAATCACTGACAGTGCCATATCGTCCATCTGTATATTTTCTTCATGATTGACCATACCGGCTAATTCTTTAGCAGTAGATTCCGCCATAATGAAAATATGTTCCCCAGGGAAACCGGCTATAAAATCAGCTTTAATTACGGTTACGCTATCCGGCAATTGATCAATACATGAGTCGCGATTGAAAAAGGCAACGCTCGGTCCCGTTACAGTTGCAGTTGAACCAATAAATTTTGACAGATTTGTGGCGAGTTCATTGACAGTAGATGCGAGACAGCCTTCCAGAGCTTTACGTTCTCCTTCATTTCCCTTCGGTGAGTCGGAACTAGCAGGCTTTGAGCCACCGCCCATTCCACCCAATAACGCATCTATTTCAGATTGTGATAGAGCGCCATCACTCATGATGTTTCCTCCATTTTAGCGTCAAGTTCCTCGAAGTCTGATTGTTCGATTTCAGCCGTTCTTTTAACAATCTGAACTGCAATTTTTTTACCAATAATGCCGGGACGGCAAAGAAATTTATTTTTATTTCCTACGTTAAGTAAATATGGGTCGCCAACTCGCGTATCATAAAGTCGAACAACATCACCAACATGCAGCATAAGTACATCGCGTACTGAAATTTGAATTTTCCCAATTTCAGCCACAACATTCACATCAACCGTCGCTAATTTTTCTTTAATAATACTAATATTTTCAGGATTGGTTCCTCTTCGTACCGAAGAATACCAAAATTGGGCAGAAAGCTTGCCAATGATCGGCTCAATGGTTAAGTAAGGGATACAAAAATTCATCATTCCTTCCACTTCGCCAACTTTTGTCTCCAATGTAACCAATACCACCATTTCAGTTGGGGGTACAATTTGAGCAAACTGCGGATTAGTATCTATCTGCCCTAAACGGGGGCGTAGATCAATAACTGTTGACCATGCTTCCCGCATATTACCAAGAATTCGTACAATAATTCCCTCCATAACGGAAGTTTCAATGTCTGTCAACTCGTGTTGTGCTTTCGTTCCTTCTCCGGAACCTCCGAAAAGACGGTCAATAATAGAAAAGGTAATAGCTGGATCAATTTCTAAGATAGCATTCCCTTTGAGGGGATCCATATTAATAATCGCAAGTGTTGTAGGAGTAGGAATAGAACGAATAAACTCTTCGTATGTGAGTTGATCAACGGATGCAACATGCACATGAACCATACTCCGTAACTGTGCTGATAAACTAGTTGTCGTAAGTCGCGCAAACGTTTCATGCATAATGGAAACGGTACGAATCTGCTCTTTTGAAAATTTGTCAGGACGTTTAAAATCGTAAATCTTAATCTTACGGGTATCTGCTGGTTTTATTACTTCAACTTCCGGTTCTCCTCGGTTAATCGCAGTAAGAAGTTGATCTATTTCTTCTTGAGATAAAACTTCGGTCATATAATCTCCTTGAACTACATTTCAGAAACGCTTAATTGGTTGAAAGTCACAACTAATATTTTAGCATTGGTCAGAATCCGAGTATTTAATCGTTCTATAATTTCTTGTTTAAGGGTTATTTCATTTTCCGGGGTTAGTTCTTCTGCACGTTTTGAACTAAAGTAATTACGTATAAAATCACGCAGTTCATACTGCCGGTTGACAATTTCCGCTTGTGCAGCCGCATTATTCTGCTGGTAACCGAGTACTACGTCAACAGTTACAGCCCACGGTACCGGGTCTCGAGTTGTTGCACGCACAGTACCGACAATTGTTGACCATTGATACTGTTGATGCGTGGTATTATATACCGATTCCTCCGGTAAAACTGTTTGAGAACGACTGTTTTTATTAAGAATATTAAAAGTAATGATTACAATCGTAACAATAAACAAAACAGCAGCAAGCCCTATAGCGACAAATTTGAGTAAATTCGGAAGTAACAAAGCTAGCTTATTTGATTTCTTTTTAGCTCCTTCCTCTGCTCCTTCAGCTTCTTCAGCATTTAAATCAATATCATCAGCATCTGCCATATATTCCTCTCTCTTCGACGGACCACCACGGCCACACTACTTTCTAACTAAGACTACAGTTGCTAGTATATTATATTCATTAAGAAATGTCTATAGGTTAAAGTCTTCTCATTCAATAACATACCAAAGATGCCGATAATACTTATGTATGCATGCACTTGCAGTTCTCTTTTACGGTTTTGAATCGCTCAAAACTGAACTTCTTTTTTCAGTATATGACCGTGTACGTCATTTTGTAGGTCTTAAAAAAATAGTTCTGTTGACTCACCATGAACTTCAACTACCAGTTTCAATAGAACAAGTAGTAATACCTCAATGTACCGTGCCGGCATTATTGAAAACGCTCGCGCAACTGTCTGTCGGTTTTGATTTTATCTATTTTGCATGGGCAGACTGTCCTTTTCTTGACCCATTGTTGGCAGAAGCTCTCGCAAAACGGCATCAACAGTATAGGGCAGATTATTCCTATGCTGACGGTTATCCATACGGGCTTGCTCCCGAATTGATAGCTCCCCGTACTGTTTCACTGTTAGTACCGTTAGCGCAAGAAAAACCTATTGAGCGTGACGCACTTTTTTCGGTACTTCAAAAAGATATTAATGCATTTGATATTGAAGTAATCTTGTCACCTGTTGATCTTCGCGGTTATAGATTAAGTTTTACTAGTGATTCTAAACGGAAGCAGATTCTCATTGACCGTTTTAATGCTGCTGGAGCAACAGACGCTGTCCATATTCAAAAAGTTATAGAAAAACATCCGGAATGGCTCCGCACGGTACCTGCTTTTTACCCCATTCAGGTTTCCGGACTCTGCCCACAGGCTTGTTCGTGGTGTCCTTATCCTCAAAGTGAGCAGCTTCCTAAAGACGCCTTTATGGATGTACAAACATTTAGTAACTTACTTGACCGTATTATTGATTTTTCTGCTGATGCAGTGATCGATCTGTCACTGTGGGGAGAATTGAGTCTCCATCCACAAAAAATACTCTTGATTCAAGCAGTTTTAGCGCGACCGGCTCTTTCGTTGATTATTGAAAGTTCCGGAATAGGGTGGACAGATAAAGAACTAGAACAACTTGCTGCCGACAGTTCTTCTGCACTGCCGCGGATAAACCGTCAACCTCCACTTTCATGGATTATTTCTTTAGATACGCATAATGCTGCACGGTACCGTGAGATTCGGGGTGAAGGTTTTGAAGAGGCTACTACATGTGCAGAACGTATTGCGAAGCTCTTTCCGCAAGATACGTATGTACAAGCGGTGCGGACCCGTGGGGCGGAAGATGATATAGAACATTTTTACCGTTCTTGGAAAGAAAAAGGGGTACAAACGATCATTCAAAAATATGATTCTTTTTGCGGTCAATTGGTCGAACGGAGTGCAGCTGATCTTTCCCCTATTGTTCGTCGTCCCTGTTGGCATCTTGGGCGTGATATGCCTATTCTTCTTGATGGTACCGTACCAATTTGTAAAGAAGAATTGCTTCTCCACCGTCTTCTCGGTAATGCCTTTCGTGAAGAACTCTGTACAGTGTGGTCCCGTGCTGAGGCACTCTATAATTTTCACTGTACTGCGGCATGGGGAGAAACAGGTCAGTGTGCGGTATGTGATGAATATTATACCTACAACTTTTAATGATTTATTACCTTCATATACCGCAGTTGGAGGCTCTGAACGAGGAGGAACATCAGGACTTTCGGCGGTGTTATTGAACCGTGGAGGAGGCTATCCTCGGAGAAAAATGTTTCAAGAACTTGAAAAAATAAGTTTTGATCATATTATTAGTGTAGAATCTTCAAATGAACGATACGATATTACAGAACTTTCAAGTAGATTTCCCTCAGTACAATTTGTTTTTCTCAAAAAATCTATTACAACAGGGGAACAAATAAATCTAGCTTCAACTGAAGTATCAGGACCTTTTTTCTTTGTGCTGTGGAATGATCTTCGTATACTCAACAGTGGTGGAGCGTTAAGAATGACCGAGCGAATCGCTTCTAATCCGGGGTATATATGCACAGTGCCCATTATTCAAAGCGCACATTTCGACACACTCCCAACGATAGCAGTACCTGCCGCTTCCGGAAGTTCAGTGCGATCATTTTTATTTCCTCCTAAAAAAGACAGTGAAATGAGTTTATACCCTTTCGACGGTGTTGGAATCTATGACAAAAGTCGGTTTACAACCCTTGGAGGCTTTGATAGTACTATTAAAAATACCTACTGGCAATTAATGGATTTTGGGTTTCGTTCTTACCTATGGGGAGAAAAAATTCATTCAATGCACACGGTACGCCTTTCTTATAACGGGGAACCGCGGGTAGAAGATAATACAACAGACGAATGGTATAGACAGTTTTATTTAAAAAATTTAGCCCCAGTATACCGGGGTGACAGTGCGTTAATTCCTTTCCGACGTTTTTTTAGTTATTGGTGGCATTCAAAAGAAACTTTTTTTAATGCATGGTCAGAATTTATTGAAGCAAAACGGTGGACAAAAACAAATCGTTATCGATTTAAAACAGATGCACGGGCAATTATTGAGTTATGGGAAGACCTTGGTGACCGATTAGAGAATGTAAATCTTGGTTGACGGGACATTTTTTTTCTCATATACTGTTCTTCGTGAAACAATTATGGATAATATTTTTTTTAAGTAGCATGGGTATTGCATGTGTATCTAAAACCGAAACAGCACCGGATCCTCGATTTAATGATAAAGAGGGAATACTGATTGTAGAACATATTCCTGAAAATTTTATCGACGGTATTATACTGGTAAGCGGAGGTACGGTAGAAAACCCTGAACTGTTCCGCTATAGCCCCAAAACTTTACAACGTATAAGCAATACAACTATGGAAATTGCCATTTACAGTGCTGTCGCTATGGTTCAAAACCGATTCAGTGAAAGCGGAGAATATTTTGTTACTGTTGTATTGTACACTAACGAACAGCCGCGCCGCGAACAGGTTTATAGGACAACAGCCGTTTTTATTAATGGTTGTGCGTCAGTTGATTTAAACGCAATTCATTAAAGCAGCTATATGTTTGGATTTTTGCTTAAAAAAACACTGTATGATCTCTGGGATAATCTTCTTAAAATAGCGGTTTTTAACATGGGTTTTATTGCATGTGCCGCATTAATAGTTTTAGTTCCTCCGTTAATTCCTCACACATTTCTTGCATTCTGCGTACTGTTTGTAAGTATCGTATTCGGTGCTATGTACCTTGCAACTGTTGCTCGTTCTGTTAAAGAACTTTCGGATTATCAATCAGTTAACTTCAGTGATTTTATTCCCAATTTTCGTAAAAGTTGGCTCACTGGAGCAATATTCGGTACGGCGGTTTTTATTTTTTGGATTCTTATAACCATTGCAATTCCTTTTTATTTGGATATGGGAACATTAGTTGGACTTTTTTTTGCAGCAATACTCTTTTGGACATTAGTATTAGGGATACTGTCTTTCCAATTTTTATTTGCTATTCGCTTCCGTTTAAATAATCCTCTCTTAAAAAGCGTGAAAAAATGCTTCATCATTTTCTTTGACAATCCGGGTTTTGCTATCGGTACCTTTATCTCAACCATTGTTTTGTTGGCACTTTCGGTATTTTTTGCCTTTCTATTTCCTGGTCCGGCCGGTGCATTACTTTTTTTGGACGAAGGTTTTCGGCTTCGCCTTCTCAAATACGATTGGATTGAAGAAAATCCCACCGCAGATCGCCGCCATATTCCGTGGGACGTACTTTTAATTGATGAACGTGAAAAGACCGGAAGCCGGTCCCTACGGAGTTTCATCTTTCCATGGAAAGATTGATAATTTTTCCATACCTTAAGTAGGTTTAAATGACTAAAACTGTTAAAGAACGAGTCGCTCAGTATGCTGTTGAAACGTTAGTTAAGAGCGGGATGAACATAGGCTTGGGAACTGGTTCGACAGCAATCCATGCTATCCGTTATATCGGTTTATTATTAAAGCAAGGGATACTCACAAATATTCGGGCAGTTTCTACCAGTTTTCAGTCAATGCTTGAATGTGAAGCATGGAATATTCCGCTGTATACGCTCAACTCCCCAGACATTAACGGTATTCTTGATCTTTCTATTGACGGAGCAGACGAAGTAGATACTCAAAACCGGTGTATCAAAGGCGGCGGCGGAGCGCTTTTATCAGAAAAAATTATTGCGTACAATTCACGAAAATACGCACTTATTATTGACGAATATAAAACGGTTGAACATTTAGGGTTAGTTTTTCCGGTTCCTATTGAAATTATTCCGGAAGCACGGGTACCGGTTATGCAGGCGCTTGAACAGTTTGATATGACGGTATCGCTGCGGGAAGCTGTACGGAAAGCTGGTCCGGTAATTACCGATCACGGCAATATTATTCTTGATGCTACCCTCAAGAAAGTGAGCGACCCGAATACATTAGAATTAGCAATCAACCGTATTCCGGGGGTTATTGAAAACGGCTTCTTTACTCGCATACGTCCGACAGTGTTTATCGGTCATAGTGATACTGTGGAAAAAAGAGAAAAGATAGAAAAAACAGAATAAACAGCTGCAAAGGGAAGTAACGTATGGACAAGCATATTAATTTTTTTGAACTAGAAAAAGCGTGCGCTCAGTCCGGCTGTCCATTGTGTACCCTTGTCAAAGAGCGCTCCGAACGGTGGCTTGACGATATGCTTTTTGAACATGTTTCAGATAGAGTGTTTAGGAAAAACCACCGGTTAGCCGGGGGATTTTGTGCGTTTCATTCGAGAAATTTGGAATTATTTCGTGACGGGCTTGCCATTGCTATTTTGGGGCGGGATATTCTTGAAGACCGGATTGAAGCGTTCAAAAAATGTAAAATGTTAAAGCAAAAAAGCCAATGTCCGGTTTGCGCCGAACAGCACCGTATCGAGCAGGAATATTTAAGCTTTCTTATTGAAGCTGAACCGGGGTCGGAACATGCAGAGGAAATGCAAAAAATATTTCTTGATTCTGAAGGATTATGCACGCCGCACTATGCTCAACTATTAGAAAAATCAAAGCATATTCCGCAATGGATTGTTGAATTTCATAGCCAAAAATTTGATATGTTGATGAAACGGGTAAATGATTTTATTGAATTTTCTGCATACGGCAGACAGGCTGAATTTGAAGCGCTTTCTGAACGCGATAAGATTGTGTGGAAAGAGTTAGCGAGTAATCTGCGCGGCTCATTAACCTAATCAAAGGAAAGAGTGAGCATATAATGTGTGCAGCTCATGAACCTCATTAATTAAAGGAGTTTTTTATGGCAATTAATTTGCAAAAAGGGCAAAAAATTGACCTTACAAAGGGGAATCCAAGCTTATCAAAACTGGTTATTGGGCTTGGGTGGGACACAAATAAATATGACGGCGGGATGGATTTTGACTTAGATGCTGCTGCATTTTTGTTGGATGCATCAGGAAAAGTAACATCAGACAATGATTTTGTATTTTATCATAACCTCAAGCATACAAGTGAAAGCGTTACACACTTGGGAGACAACCGCACCGGTGCAGGAGAGGGCGATGATGAACAGATTAAAGTTGACTTGTCAAAAGTACCCCAAAACATTCAAAGAATTGCATTCACAGTGACTATTTATGAAGCAGAATCACGGCGTCAGAATTTCGGTCAGGTGAGCAATGCGTTCATCCGCGTTGTGGACGAAGAAAAAAACGTTGAATTACTTCGTTTTGACCTTGGTGAAGAATTTTCTGTTGAAACAGCCATTGTTGTTGCCGAATTGTACCGTTATGGAAGTGAATGGAAATTCAATGCAATTGGAAGCGGTTTCAACGGCGGGCTTAAGGCATTAGCAATAAATTATGGTCTTGATGTCGTTTAATAACGCATAAAGAAGAGGAAAATATGGCAATTAGTTTACAAAAAGGGCAAAAAGTTGACCTTACAAAGGGGAATCCGGGCTTATCAAAACTGGTCGTTGGGCTTGGATGGGATACGAATAAATACGACGGCGGAGCGGATTTTGATTTGGACGCATCGGTATTTTTATTGGGAGAATCCGGAAAGATAACCGGGGATAGTGATTTTGTATTTTACAACAATGCACGAAACCCAAGCGAAAGCGTTATATATATGGGAGACAACCGCACCGGTGCAGGAGAAGGCGACGATGAACAGATTAACGTTGACTTATCAAAAGTACCTCAAACTATTCAAAGAATTGCATTCACAGTGACTATTCATGAAGCAGAATCACGGCGTCAGAATTTTGGTCAAGTGAGTAATGCGTTCATTCGTATTGTGGACGAAGAAAAAAACATTGAATTGCTTCGTTTTGACCTTGGCGAAGAATTTTCTGTTGAAACGGCGCTTATTGTTGCTGAATTATACCGTCATGGAAACGAATGGAAATTTAATGCCATTGGGAATGGATTCAGCGGCGGTCTTAAAGCGCTTGCAACAAATTTCGGTCTTTCTGTTAGCTAGAGCGGCACAAAAAGGAGTGTTTTATGGCAGTTAATTTGCAAAAAGGACAGCGGATTAGTTTAGCAAAGGAAGACGGCAGTGCTTTGCATAACGTTACTATCGGCTTAGGCTGGGATGTTTCTGCCCGTGCAGGAGTTAATGTTGATTGCGACGCGTCCGCAGTTTTATGCGGACAGAACGATAAAATGATCAACGCAGACCTCAAAACCGGCGACATAGTGTTTTTTAATCATTTAAAGCATTCGTCAGGAGCAGTGTGGCATACTGGCGATAATTTAACCGGCGCTGGTGAAGGGGACGATGAACAGATCGTTGTGTTATTAGACAAGGTTCCTGCTCAATATGAAAAGATTATTTTCACAGTAACCCTGTACGAAGCGAAAAAACGAAACCAGCATTTTGGTCTTTTAAAAAATGCGTTTATCCGTATTGTTGATTCGGATTCTCAGAAAGAACTGTGTAACTATCAACTTTCTGAGCAGTATGACGGCATGACGATGTTAATTTTTGGAGAATTATACCGCAAAGACGGGGTATGGAAATTCAATGCTATTGGGCAGCCAACGCATGACGAATGGATTGCTGATCTAGTGCGGCGCTACAGTTAATTGATTCAAGAGCTTGATCACCGCGCTGCATGTCTAGCACCATATCGGCAGTATTAATGCGCTGTTCAATACAGAATCGGCATGCAGCAGCTTCTTCACGGGTACAAATTTTATTATCGTAGAGCGCGTACAGCGGACGGACGGACGTTGGCGACAAATTAGGCATCACAACGTTTGCTCCTGCGTATAGTGCGCGCTCTCTTCCGTCTTCAGCAGCAGTACCCATTGCTGTTGTTGCAGGAATCAATGCGCGGGGAAGGATAAGCCGGCTAAGCGCAATCATGCGGAGGCTAAGCGCAATACTGCCGCACGGTTCCTGTGCAAAAGGGGTTTCTTTGTGCGGAATAAAGGGACCAATTCCTACCATTGCCGGCTGTAATTCTTCTAAAAACCGCAGATCTTCCACAAGACATTCGGCCGTTTGATAGGGCGTTCCCACCATAAAGCCTGCCCCGACCTGATAACCAATATCCTTAAGAACAAAAAGACAATGTTTTCGGTGCGCTAAACTCATAGCAGCCGGATGCAGCCGTTGATAATGAATCTCATTTGCCGTTTCATGACGGAGCAAATAGCGGCGCGCCCCCGCATAAAAAAACCGTTCATAACTCTCTCTTTCCCGTTCTCCAAGAGAAAGCGTAATCGCAGAATCAGGAAAACGCCGATGAATCTCAGCAACAATGCTCACAATCCGCTCGTCTGTAAAGAACGGATCTTCTCCCCCCTGCAGCACAAACGTTCTATACCCCAGCAGATGACCAAGGGTGCAGCTATTAAGAATTTGTTCCATTGAAAGCCGGTAGCGGCTGATATGCTTATTCCCCGCCCGAATACCGCAATAATAACAGTTATTTTTACAGTAATTCGTAAACTCAATTAATCCGCGGACATAGACTGTATTTCCATAGTACGGCATACGTGCCTGCCGTGCAGCGGAAAAAAGCTGTTCCATCTCTTGACGATCTTCAGTTTTTATATAATGAAGGATGTCACTATCAGTCAAAGTATTGCTCATCTGCATACACCTTAACCTATTTGTTATGCACCGTCAATGTGCATCTATTTAATGTTTTATATGACATAAACCAATCTCTGTGGACAGACTTCTGAAGCGCAGATGTCCGACCGCGGGGGACAGACCCTGTTCCGAGGTCTGTCCCCATTACAATATGAGACTCTCCCATTGCAATATGAGACTCTCCCATTGCAATATGAGAATCACATATCGCGGTATAAAACTCTCATATCGCGGTATAAAACATTCATATCGCGGTATAAGACTCTCATAACGCGGTATAAAACATTCATATCGCGGTATAAAACATTCATACTGCGGTATAAAACATTCATATCGCGGTATAAAACATTCATATCGCGGTATAAGACTCTCATAATGCGGTATAAGACTCTCATAACGCGATATAAGACTCTCATAACGCGATATAAGACTTTCATAACACGATATAAGACTCTCATAACGCGTTAAACGACTCTCATAACGCGTTAAACGACTCTCATAACGCGTTAAACGACTCTCATAACGCGTTAAACGACTCTCATAACGCATTAAACGACTCTCATAACGCGTTAAACGACTCTCATAACGCGTTAAACGACTCTCATAACGCGTTAAATGACTCTCATAACGCGTTAAACGACTCTCATAACGCGTTAAATGACTCTCATAACGCGTTAAACGACTCTCATACCGCGTTAAACGACTCTCATAACGCGTTAAACGACTCTCATAACGCAATATAAGACTCTCATAACGCGTTAAACGACTCTTATAACGCGTTAAACGACTCTCATAACGCGTTAAATGACTCTCATAACGCGTTAAATGACTCTCATAACGCAGTATAAGACTCTCATAACGCGTTAAATGACTCTCATAACGCATTAAACGACTCTCATAACGCATTAAACGACTCTCATAACGCATTAAACGACTCTCATACCGCGTTAAACGACTCTCATAACGCGTTAAACGACTCTCATAACGCGATAAACGACTCTCATACCGCGTTAAATGACTCTCATACCGCGTTAAATGACTCTCATACCGCGTTAAACGACTCTTATAACGCGTTAAATGACTCTCATAACGCGATAAACGACTCTCATAACGCGATAAATGACTCTCATACCGCGATAAACGACTCTCATACCGCGTTAAACAACTCTCATAACGCGATAAACGACTCTCATACCGCGTTAAATGACTCTCATAA
>JAISSB010000061.1 GCA_031273325.1 Treponema sp.
CGGAACTCTTCCATAGAACGTTACTTTGTGGAAAGAACGAAGTATACCGAAAAATAAGCTCACAGTAGGGATTTTCGGCCGGCTTTTCTTTTTAAGGGGACAGACCTCTTAAGGAAGAAGAGCAATCTAGTCCAGAAGTATAGCAATTCAGCTTGGATACAAGCTTTCAAGCTATGCGGAAATACTACCGCGGTTCAACGAAAAATGCTTTGAAGTGATTGAGCAGTACGAATATAATCGGTGTGCCGAGTGCGGTAACAATACATTCAATCCACAAAGGGAACTCACTCGCCGTATACGAAGGGATGATCAGCGGCGCATAATAATGCATTATTAAAAAAAAGAATGCTTTGAACAGGACGGCAATAAAGCCGAGAAATACGGGAAAAAGAAGGGTATCTATAAAAATTTTTCCTTTTAACGAACCAACGCCCATGCCGATAACGGTCAACATTAATGCGTTGAAACCTAACGGTGCAGGGGAAAGAAAATCAACCAGTATGCCGGAAAGAAAACCGGTTAATACCCCGCTCACTGCTCCGTTATAATAACTGGTGAACAGGACAACAGCAAGGGTAATATTTAATCGAATTGAAAACAACACAGTCGATTGCAGCAGTGCGCCAAGAAACACACACAGTACCGCAAGCGCTATCCGTTTAATCATCAGATTGTTCCGATTGTACTACCTCAAGTACAAAAACGTACTCTAAACGGGAAAAATCAACGATGCTTTCAATGTCTAATTCGGTCGTTTGTTCGTTTCCTAATATCACCGTGTGAGATACCGTACCAATAGCAATGTCGGGCGGATATATTCCTCCCACACCGCTGGTGACCACAAGGTCGCCGGCATTCACCGGTTCATGCACATTCGTCTTGACCGATTGCATACGGAGCGGAACGTTCGTCGCTCCTTGACCGTTTACCAGCCCCTCGTAGCGCAGAGGTGCCACACGTGCGGAGACAAAGAAATTTAAATCGTACAGCGGCATCACTAAACTTTCAAAATGTCCCGCTTCTATCACCTTCCCAACGAGAGCTTGAGTGCCGTTATAAAAGGCAACAACCGGCATATCGGGAGCTATACCGGCAACAGAACCTTTATTAATACTAAATGCAGAAAAAAGAAAATGAGGGTCGCGTCCGCTTATTTCAGCGGCTATATGGCGGACAGCTAAAGACTGTGAAAACTGGAGCTGTTCCCTCAAACGGTTGTTTTCTTGAAGAATATCAACCGTGTCCCGGTCAATATGCTCGTAACGGTATATTCGGGCAGCTAGTTCAGCATATTCCCGGCGCAAGATGGATAGTTCTTGTATGGCAAATACCGTTCGTCTGGTAAACGAGGAAATCTCATGGAACACATTGCGCACGCTCCCCAGAAAAACGAGTCCGGTGCTGTTTTCAAGACGGATAGAACTTATGAGAAGTATTGCAGACGTTAATACCAGTATAAAAAAAATAATCATAGGAGAAGAAAATTTCCCTTTTAATGGTGGTTTTCGGCTCATTATACGTACACTTATCGGTTGATAGTATCGTAAATACTCTTTGCTTGATCGAATTCCCGTGCATAGGTCGTATACTTCCCCGCTCCAATTGCAACACAGTCTAAGGGATTTTCAGCAACAAACACGGGAACTCCCGTTTCTTTTGCAATTAATTTCGGCAATCCTTTCAGCAATGCACCGCCGCCGGTCATAACAATCCCCCGTTCCATAATATCTGCAGCAAGTTCGGCAGGCGTTTCTCCTAATGTTTTTTTGATCTGATCAATAATTTGAATGATCGGGTCTTTGAGTGCTTCACGGATCTCAACGGAATCAATTTCAATACGCTTCGGTAAACCGGTTATCGTGTCCATACCTTTTACTTCCATCTTTTCTATCGCTTTGTCCGGTGTTGCGTTGCCGATTCCGATTTTCAGTTGTTCTGCCGCTAATTCTCCAATTTTTATGTTGTGCGTGTTCCGGATATGATTCACAATCGATTGATCAAACTCGTCTCCGCCGACACGGATTGCATTGGTGATCGCCATATCTCCCAGAGAAATAACAGAAATTTCGGTAGTTCCGCCGCCAATATCACACACCATGTGTCCTGCCGGTTCAAAAATAGGAATATCTGCCCCTATTGCGGCGGCGCGGCTTTCGTCAATAATTATCACGTCGCGGGCGCCCGCCTTCAGCGCACTTTCTTCAACAGCTCTCCGTTCCACTTCTGTCGTGCATGAAGGAATACCAATGACCATACGGGGTCTCAAAAAAAACCGCGGCATCGTGCGTGAAATAAAATACCGTATCATTTTTTCGGTTAATTCAGGGTCTGCAATAACACCGTCGCGCATGGGACGGATTGCTACAATATTTTTTGGAGTCTTAAAGAGCATATGCTTTGCATCAGTACCAACCGCAATAACTTTTTTTGTACCCTTTTCAACAGCTACAACAGACGGTTCATTGAGTACAATCCCCTTGCCCATAATATAAATGAGCGTGTTGCATGTTCCAAGATCTATACCTATATCGGTACGTTGCCAACCAAACATATTTCCCACCTTTATATACTGTTCATACATTATCTAAGTCTTTCCCGTGCCTGCTGATGACTGGGGTCTATTTGGAGCGCCCGTCTCCATTCACTGCGCGCCTGAACTACATTGTTTTGCGCTGCATAGAGTTCTCCCAATTGGTACCGTGTTTGAGCATTTTCTCCGCCGTTTTCTATTACCGCCCTATAGTGCGCTTCTGCACGGCTGAAATTTCCTGTTTTCTGCATGATTTCTCCTGAAAGGAAGTGCGCTTTTTGAATTCTCAGAGAATCTCGTGATGTTTCAATACAGCGGGTTAAATACTGCAGCGCCCGGTTAAAATCTCCTAATTTTATGTATGATTCAGCTGTTGCAATGAATAAGTCTCCTGAAAACGGTTCTTGTTCCGAAAACTCAATGAGCGTACAAGCTTGAGAAAACGCATACGCGCTTTTTTCAAGATCGTTGAGTTGACTGTAAGCCCGCCCAAGATATTGATCGATATCTGGTTTATCATATCCTTCCCTTCGTGCAGTTTCCAAAAACTGTATGACCGAATCAGCAAAACTCGGACCTTTTAACGCATAAGCTTTCCCTAGTACATACCGTGATGCTCCGTCAGTTTCTTGAACAAGGAAAAACTTCCGGAGTGAAAAAATACATGTATCAATAAGATCAAGCATAGACGGTTGATTAATTTGCGCTACAGCGAGCTGATATGCAGAAAAACCCCGTAATTTAAGGAGACCGGGCGATAAAGGAAAATCCTTCAACTGGAGACTGCTCTCGGTAAAAAGTGTTTGATATGATGTTTCATGCCACAGCCGTTCAAGATTTGCTTCAGAATATTGCGGCCGTTTCCGGATTAATATCACAGTAGCCACAATGCATCCGCATACAACAGGTATAGCTACGAGCATTAATATCCATGGATGTCTTATTTGTGATCGTACATTCAACGAGAACCAAGCCCTCCTCATCATTAACGTATAATGTTAAAGTATTTTCTATTACAGAGTCAATTTGTATGAAAAGCAACGAATGGGTATAGAGTGATGAACAGTAGCCATAAACGGCACGAGATTCTCTGCTCTCTTCAAGAATCTCAAGATATTTTTAGCAAGCACATACACAAAGAGACCTTTATGGGGACAGACCTCTGAATAGAAAAACCCTCAAGCTATGATTTTTTAAAAGTTGACTCCCGTACTAATCGACGGTAAACTACTACTATAAGGTATGTAATTTTTTAGGTTTCTACTCTCAAAGAGGGTAGGTTGTTAACAACATAACATTGGAGGTATCCAAATGTCCGAAGTACTATCTATAGTACTTGGTGGTGGGAAAGGAACACGACTTATTCCACTTACAAGTGTCCGCGCAAAACCTGCTGTTCCATTTGGAGGAAAATTTCGGTTGGTTGATATTCCTATATCTAACTGTATTAACGCAAATCTCCGTCAAGTTTATATTCTCACTCAATTCAATTCTGCAAGTCTCCACTTGCATCTTTCAAGAACGTATGTATTCGACACATTCTCAAAAGGCTTTGTTGAAATTTTGGCAGCAGAGCAAACCTTTGAACATTCCGATTGGTACGGCGGCACCGCAGATGCAGTGCGCCGTAATTTTATACATTTTGCCTCACAACATCCGGAATATTATTTGATTCTTTCCGGCGACCAGCTCTACCGTATGGATTTACAAGATTTTATAAAAAAACATAAAGAATCGGGAGCAGCTATTAGCATTGCCTGTACAACGGTGAACAGAGAAGAAGCAAGTCAATTGGGAATTCTGAAAGTTGATAAGAAAAACACCATTGTTGAATTTATGGAAAAGCCGGGACCTACCCGTGATATTTCCGACTTTAAGGTTCCACCGTCCGATTCACATAAAACAGAAGGCTACCTTGCTTCGATGGGAATCTATGTATTTAATGCCCCTGCAATGGAAAGCTGCTTGGATAATGATCGGACAGATTTTGGCAAAGAAGTGATTCCCGATGCGATCAACCACTTGAAGGTTAATGCGTACCGTTTCAATGGATATTGGGAAGATATTGGGACGATTAAAAATTTCTATGAAGCAAATCTTGAATTAACTACGTTAAGTCCGCGTTTTGATATATACGATGAACTTCTTCCTATTTACACGCACATGCGTAATCTTCCTCCTTCGAAGATGAATTTTAGTAATATGAATCAATCGCTTGCTGCTGAAGGGTGCATTATTACCAACGCTACGATTACCAACTCTATCGTTGGAGTTAGAACAATTATCGAACATGGTGCAAGCCTTAACGGTGTTGTCTGCATGGGCTCTGACTTCTATGAAACAGAAGCGCAAAAACGGCAAAAAGCCGAAACAAGAACTCCCAGTATGGGAATTGGCAAAGGCTCGATTATCAAGGGCGCTATCATTGATAAAAATGCATGTATTGGGGAAAGCTGCCGAATCGGTGTTGATGATATTATCCGCCGTGACGGTAATTATGGTAATTATCACATCATTGACGGAATCATTGTCATTATAAAAAACGCGGTTTTATATCCCGGAACTCAAATTTGACAGCAGGTGGGATTCATTCCCACCTTGACGAAAATACCCTGTTTCTTCATACTTTTCTTCTATGATTGATGTATTTATGGATACGTACCACCGGCTTCCGGTACTGTTTAGCTCCGGCGAAGGCGTGTGGTTAACTGATAACTGTGGAAAACGATACCTTGATTTTACCAGCGGTATTGCCGTTAACTGTTTGGGTCACCGCTATCCCGCGCTTGTCCATGCTATCGAAGAACAAGCTTTAAAAAAGCTTCTCCATGTTTCAAATTATTATCAGAGTGATACGTCTCTGCATTTTGCCCAGAGGCTCGTGGAAGCTTGTGCGCCGGTAGGAATGAAAAAAGTATTTCTTGCAAATTCAGGAGCAGAAGCTAACGAAGGAGCATGCAAAATTGCCCGGAAATATTCTCTCAAAAAGTATGGAGAAGGCCGTCACACGATAGTAAGTCTTAAGGGGAGTTTTCACGGTAGAACGATCACAACACTTTCGGCAACCGGACAAGAAAGATTTCACCGTGATTTTGGTCCGTTTACCGAAGGATTTAAGTTCGTGCAACCGGGGGATATTAAAGCTCTGGATCAAGCTCTTGATATGACAGTATGCGGGTTAATAATCGAAGTAATTCAAGGGGAAAGCGGTGTTATCCCTCAAGATCCGGCATATCTTGAGGCGGCGGTGCAGTTCTGCGCGGAACGCGATATTCTCCTTATCTGTGACGAAATACAGTGCGGCGTTGGGCGGACCGGAACCTTTCTTGCATGCGAAGCGTACGGGATTCGCCCCGATATTGTTACGTTGGCAAAAGGACTTGCCGGCGGTATTCCTATTGGAGCTGTACTTGCAGGAGAAAAAGCTGCCGATGTATTGCAAATCGGCGATCACGGTTCAACATTCGGCGGTAATCCGCTTGCAGCTGCCGCCGGTACCATTGTGCTTAAAACAGTACATACTCCCTCCTTTTTACAAGACATTAAGCGGAAAGGCGCACTCATACAAGAAACGATTGAGTCATGGAAACACAAGAACATCAAAGCTGTCCGGGTGCGCGGACTTATGGTTGGCGTTGATATGGTTGGGGAAGCATGGCCGCTCCTTGAGTATGCACTCGATCAAGGCTTACTGATACTGTCGGCGGGAGTATGTACTCTTCGGCTTTTACCGCCCTACATTATAGAAGAAGAAGAACTGCGCGACGGTTTAGCAATACTTCGTTCTGTCATTGATAATGACACGATTCCTCCCCGCTAAGCTATGGTTATTGCTATCGACGGCCCCGCCGGTTCAGGAAAAAGCACCGTAGCTTCGGTGCTTGCAGAGCGCCTTGGGTTAACGTACGTTAATTCCGGCACTATCTACCGTGCATTCACGCTGTTGATCCTCCGGAATGCGGTTGACATTACTGACGAACAAGCGGTATGTGCTGTCATTGAAAGCGCAGCACTGCACTATAAAGGAACTCAGGTATATGTACAGGGAGAACCGCTCAACGAATCTCTTCACACAGACGAAATTGATAAAAACATATCGGTTATTGCGGCAATTCCGCTTATCCGCCGCCGAGTCAATAGATTAATTCAAGATATAGCAGAAGAAACAGACATTATCGTTGAAGGCCGCGATATGACCACTGTCGTATTTCCTCACAGCGACTACCGGTTTTTTTTGGACGCTTCACTGGAAGCACGGGCAAAACGGCGGTTTGAGCAAGGGGTATCCCAATTAAGCCTTCAAGACATTCAAGAAACTTTAGCAGCACGCGACGCATTAGATCGGCATGAAGCCGAAGGACGCTTAACTATTGGTCACGGGGTTACCGTTATCGATTCGTCACAGCTCACGATAGAAGAAGTATGTGAACAGATCAGCCGCCGTATTCCCTTGACTCAACACTAAACACCCACAGGGACAGACCCCCAATCATAGATTCTTGATAAAGGGGACAGACCTCAATCACAATTCCTTATCACGGGAGACAGACTCCCGAATCGTAGCGATATGAGCGTTTTATATTGCAATGGGGACAGACCCCAAATCTTTCAAATTTTCAATTACTACTGACAGGCTGAGATAGTTTTATATCGCGATATGTGACTTGCATATCGCGGTATGTGACTTGCATATCGCGGTATGTGACTTGTATATCGCGGTATGTGACTTGCATATTACAACATGAGGGTTTTATATTACAACATGAGGGTTTTATATTACAACATGAGGGTTTTATATTACAACATGAGAGTTTTATATTACAACATGAGAGTTTTATATTACAACATGAGGGTTTTATATTACAACATGAGAGTTTTATATTACAACATGAGGGTTTTATATTACAACATGAGCGTTTTATATTACAACATGAGAGTCTTATATTACAACATGAGCGTTTTATATTACAACATGAGAGTCTTATATTACAACATGAGAGTCTTATATTACAACATGAGGGTTTTATATTACAACATGAGGGTTTTATATTACAACATGAGAGTTTTATATTACAACATGAGGGTTTTATATTACAACATGAGTGTTTTATATTATAACATGAGAGTTTTATATTACAACATGAGTGTTTTATATTATAACATGAGCGTTTTATATTACAACATGAGAGTCTTATATTACAACATGAGAGTCTTATATCGCGGTCGAAATGTTGTATACCCGATACAAAAGGCTTCACGTTTCGGGGTCTGTCCTCGTTAATCAGGAATCTGTCGTTCTGATTCAGAGGTCTGTCCCCGTTAATCAGGAATCTGTCGTTCTGATTCAGAGGTCTGTCCCCGTTAATCAGAAATCTGCTGTTCTGATTCAGAGGTCTGTCCCCGTTAATCAGAAATCTGCTGTTCTGATTCAGAGGTCTGTCCCCGTTAATCAGA
>JAISSB010000053.1 GCA_031273325.1 Treponema sp.
CAGACCTCATAGGGACAGACCTCTGGGGACAGCTAACGGGGACAGACCTTACGGGGAGACTTAATTGGGGACAGACCTCGATTGGGGACAAACCTTAATGGGGACAGACCTAACGGGGAGACTTAATTGGGGACAGACCTCTCTGGGGATAGACCTCTAGGGGGACAGACCTCATGGAGACAGACCTAACAGGGACAGACCTCTCTGGGGACAGACTTAACGGGGACAGACCTCTCTGGGGACAGACCTCATGGGGACAGACTTAACGGGGGCAGACCCTATGGGGACAGACCTCTCTGGGGATAGACCTCTAGGGGGACAGACCTCTATGTGGGGACAGCTAACGGGGGCAGACCCTATGGGGACAGACCTCTCTGGGGACAGACTTAACGGGGACAGACCTAACGGGGACAGACCTAACGGGGACAGACCTCTATGGGGACAGACCTCTGTGGGGACAGACCTCTGTGGGGACAGACCAGACCTCTATGGGGACAGACCTCTATGGGGACAGACCTCTAATGGGGACAGATCTCTATAGGGACAGACCTCGATATGGACAGACCTCATGGAGACAGACCTAACAGGGACAGACCTCTCTGGGGACAGACCTAACGGGATCTGTCCCCAAAAAAAACGGAGGGTTGCCCCCTCCGCCATATTTCTTCTCAATTCTTTTTTTTTAAAGTTCAAGCGCTTGCCGCCGTAGGCTTTACTTTTTTTAAAAGCTCAAACGCTGAGCGGTTTAACGCCGCGGGCTTTTACTCTTTAAAAGCTCAAGCGCTTACCGCTGGAGGCTCAAGCCTTACCATGCGAAGTTGACTCCAACGTCTACCGTCGTTGTCGGCTTGTCGCCTGGGTAGGAGCCGAGTTCCTTTCCGTAGATCGCTGCATTGACCTTTGCAATCCCAAGGTTCAAGCCGACGCCGAATGCGGGGAGTAAGTCGGAAATCCCTACCCGTACCGTCGTAATGCCCAAAAGGGTTAGTTCTGCGCCGACACTCAGGTTCAGGAGCGGGTCTTTGACAATCTCCGTTGCTTCGTCTTTGGATTGAAACAAAGTCGTCAAATCCTGCGTATAGTCGGCTGCAACGCCAACCCTCAAAAGTGAGCCAAGGTTGATCCGATACGAGGCTCCCAGTTTTATGTTCTGCGGAACCGCATATACTTCATTTGTTGTTGTCGTTGTCGCCGTATCATCCTGCAACAGTGTAAACACCGGCCGGGCTATGCTGAAAATATCTTTTGCTACCACCGATACCGTCAATTGGTCGACGTCCGGAATAAGTCCCAACCGGAGGCTTGCACCAAGGTCAAATCCGCCGCCGCCGATAATCGGGATATCTTTTGAATACTCATTAATCGCATTATCAAGTCCATCGTCTGTGCCGAGAACGTCAAGAATATTTTTCCGCACTTTGATAGCCCCGCGTCCAAAGACTTTTGCCACTGCGCCGACATCTAACTGTATAATCCCCAGATCAATCAGTCTGAATGCGTAGCCGATATTTGCAACAACGTCAATGTTAACCGGCATGGTAACATAGGGGAGTACTACCCGTCCGCTCGTGTATATCCGATTGGTAAGGCTGAAGCCGAAGCCGCCGACAGTAAAGCCGAATGCCAACGGCCCGCGTATATCTACGCCGAACAGCGCTGCTTTTGAAAGCAGACTTGTAAGGTCTGTGAGTTTTTCACTTTCTGAATACTTTTGATAGGCAAGCACCGCATTGTTAATCCACGCGGGGTTAATCAACGATGCTTGAACCGAAAGTAAGCTAAAGCTGTTCCGTTGGCGCAGTTCCGCCGGGTTCACAAACAATGCATCGATTCCGTCAACGAATGCTACATGCTCCCCGCCCATTCCGTTTCCGCGGACGCTGGGGTTTTCAAAGGGATCAAGCGGTGTCGGCGGGTCCACCGCCCACAGCAGGCCGTTGAGTGCAATGAAGAAACTGAAAGCAACTGCTAATTTTTTCATTATGCTCCGCCTATTCGTTATTTCCAAAGAAGCCACTAAAACCGGGAATACCTTTCAACGCATCGGCAATGGGTCCGGCGATAAGCCCTTCTTCATCGCTCTGTGTAGATGCAGCAAGCAACAGTAAACCCATTTGCATCTCTGGAGTTAAGTTAGGCTTGTCGTCATTAGCGAGGGATGCGGCAAATCCATTTTCAGTAGTGTCTTGAAGATATGCCATCAAATCATCCGGATTGTCTTTCACATTGGGAGGAATAGTATCGCCGGCACCGCCAAGGACTAAGGCAAGTCCTGCTAATGCAAGATCATCAGGACTCGTTCCCGAATCTGCAATTGCTTGGATTGTATTTTTTAAATCTTGATCGGCTTCCAGCCCATTACCATCTAACGATAACCCAGTTATATCACCGTTTGTCTCTGTTGGAACGCCATAAATGGTAGCCAGTGAGTCTGCCAACTCGGCGGTGTTCGGCACATTCAGCAACCCTTGCAACAGATCTGCGGCATCATTGAGGGCAAATTCCCCACCTTCATCTCCGGTGAGTGTCTCTAATAATTCCCCCGCACTCCCTGTCACAACGTCGTATACCCCCGTTGCTTGAACGGCAGCCGCTGTTGCAACCTGCTGTAACTTTTTCTTATCTTCTTCGCTTGCCTTCTCAATAGCCTTGGCAATTTCGTTGACCAGATTTTTTGATGCTTCTTTGTTGCCTTCAACTTGTTCAAGCAACCGGTCAACGTTGTTTGCAGTTGCCGGCGGAAGCGCCGGCGGATCGACTGGTATCAACGTCTTTGTCGTAATATTGTCGATTGAGTCGAGCGGTCCGACCAAATCTTCACATCCCATGAAGACCAAGCTCACGGAAAAAAGAATAACACCATACTGCATATACTTCTTCATCATCTAAAAACTCCTTATATCCTTTCAAGGACAAACTATAACAGTTAATGTAACTGCTTCAGTACTTTAACCATAGTACATTTTCAAGTGATTCACCATATTTTTATAGAAAAAACAGAAAAAAATCTCTTGATCATTAAAAACAGGAACTATACCATAGCAAGTGTATAACAAATATACGAATATTTCAATAATAGGAAAATGAGAAATAAAAGGAATACTTTTTGTGTGTATAGCTCAACTGATTGCCGATTCTCGCAAGATTGTGATAAAGATTGGTTCAAGCACCCTTGCTGCACAGGACGGCACGGTGAACACTGCCTTTTTGGACGGCTTTAGTGCCGGAGTAGCAACGCTTCTTAAAAAGAATAAACAGGTTGTTATTGTTTCTTCAGGTGCTCAAATTGCCGGCTTATCGATACTGAAAAAGTGGTCGCGGAAGCGGGACATTCATTATCGGCAAGCGCTTTGTGCCGTTGGTCAAGTGGAATTAATGCGTACGTGGTCTCAAGCATTTGCCAAACACGGTTTGCATATTGGGCAAATCCTTTTGACCCGCGATGATTTTGACGATTCAAGCCGCACACTGCACATGCGGAACACGCTTTTTACCCTCGTTGACGAGGGAATTATCCCGATTATCAATGAAAATGATACTGTGTGTGTAGACGAAATCAAAATCGGCGACAATGATACCCTTGCGGCACAATCGGCCGTTCTGTGGAGCGCAGACCTCTTGATCATACTCAGCGATATTGACGGCTTGTATACGAAAAACCCCAAAGAATTTCCTGACGCACAGATATTAACCGAAGTATACGATCTTTCTTCGCTGCATATTGCCCTCGGCACGCCGGGCGCTTTTGGAACCGGCGGGATAGCAACAAAGTTAAGCGCTGCTGAACAGGTACTTTCCTATGGAATTCCGCTTGTTTTAACCAATGGAAGCAGCGGCCGTATTCTTGAATCGCTTGCAGAAGGCACCCAGCAAGCTACGCTTTTTTTAGCGGCTGCCGAAAAGAGCAGTGCCGATCCGAATTAAGGTTGAACCTTCTTCGATAGCACAAACAAAATCGTTTGACATACCCATAGACAGTATGCTGTAATCGCCGGCGGGAACATGGCTTTGCAGCACCTGTTGAGCGTGGACGAGGGATCGGAATGAAGCGCGTATTATTTGAATGTCTTGAGTAAACGGTGCTATCGTCATGAGCCCGCGGATTGCAATGCCGGAATAATGGGACGCAAGGTCAACCGCACGGAGCAGACTGTCGCAATCTTTGAAGCCGGCTTTGCTTTCTTCTCCGGTATGCAACTCTAAGAGCAGCGGGAAAGCTTCAGCACGGTTCAATGTAAGCCTGCCAAGCTCAACAAGGAGCGATTCCCGATCAACCGATTGAATGCCGTCAAAGAACGACAGGGCCGCTTTTGCTTTGTTTCGTTGCAATGAACCAATCAAATGGATCTTAATATCAGCTTGTTCCCTTTTAAATGTTTGTAATTTTTGGACGGCTTCTTGAACGCGGTTCTCTCCAAAAAGCTTAATTCCTGCGCAGGCAGCTTCGTGTATTTTTTCTATAGGTTGGAATTTTGATACTGCCATGAGCTGCACGGTTGCCGGGTCGCGTCCGCACCGCACACAGGTTTGAACAATCTGTTCACGTATCCGCTGTACGGAATCGCTTACCATTGTTCTCTGTAGGTATCTTTACCGTTCGATGCGGTATTGTCAGACACAAAGGATATTCCGGAAAAATCACCGCCTGAAGCAACGTACACACCGCCGCCGCGGTCAGTTGCGCTGTTACCCGTGATAGAACCGCCGGTTACCGTGAAGGTTGCATCTTTATCAACAAAAACACCGCCGCCGCCGCCGGACGCCGCACTACTGCGGTTTGTTTGTATGATGCCGTTGCTCATAAACACCGTGCTGCCTTCTTTGAGATATATACCGCCGCCGTAGCCCATAAGGGAATCAACCCGGTTATCAGAAACCGTTGCACCATTAATGGTCATGCTGCTCCCCTTATCGAGAAAGATTCCGCCGCCGTCAACAACAGTGCTGTTGTTCAGTATTCGGGTGCCGTCTGCTAATGTTACTGTTGCACCGCTTCCGACGAATATTCCACCGCCTGCTTCGTTACTGGTACCGCCGGAAAGTTCTATATGCTGAAAATGGATGCGCGAAGCGCCGGTCACTGACAAGACGCGTTTATTACTTGCGCGTGCTGATAATACCGCTTCGGTTCCCGGCTTTCCCGCTATATTGATTTCAACGGGACCAGAATCTTTAATGACAAAAACACTGTCTTCATCTGAAGATTCTTCGCTCAGCGGGTCGAGGGTACCAAGCACGACAATAGTTTTTGAACTCGCATTTTTTAATTGAGAAAGTGCTTTTTTTAGCGTACGGAAGGGACTTTCTTCGGTTGTACCCGTATTATTATCATTTCCGTCAGCTTTAACATAAAAGGTAAGCCACAAGTCAACCTGTTTTTCTGGAATGTTTTGCTCGGTAGGTTGGTCTGCTGCTGTTAAAACCTTTGGTTGTTCTTTGGTATAACAGCCGATTAATAATAAAATTCCGATAACGTTTAAATAAACTACAAATTTTTTTGTGATATGAAACATACTCCTCCGTTAACTGCAACAAGGCTGTCCCCCAAGGAGACAGCTTTTTTGTTACTGTGCAACTCCAAGTACGTCTGCACCGTAACCGTCTGTCGCTACGTTGTCATAGATACTGCTAAGGTTAGCAATAGTCACTAGTGCTTGAGAGGCTTTAGCTATGCCGCCTCCCGCGTTTGCCCGGTTACCGGTGATTTCACCGCCGGTCATAGTGAAGGTACCTTCAGCGAGTACTCCGCCGCCGAGCATATAGTGAACGTTGTCTTTGATAAGACCGCCGCTCATAGTGAAGGTTCCACCGCTGGCAACAAAAACCCCGGTTCCTTCATTCTCATAAATTAAACCATCTTCAAGATTAAAAGTTCCATAGACTCGAACACCGCCGCTGGTAAAATAATCTTTGTTATTTTTAATAACCGCACCGGTCTGCATAACAAGGGTGCCGCCTTGGCTCACAACAACACCGCCTCCAGCATTTTTACTAATTTCTCCACCGGAAAGTGTTACAACTCCTCCCTGACTAATAAAAAGCGCACCGGTATATGCACAGGTGTTGGAGGTAATTAATGCTCCTTTAATAACATTAAGAATACCGTCTTCAGCAACCAGTACTGCACCGCCGTCATTTTGCTGAATAGTCACTGCACCAAGGGTTACCGTTCCTGAAACTAATAAACCGCTTCCCCCCGTTTGGCTCGTATTTTTGCTGATCTCTCCTTTAGAAAGGGTAGCTGTACTCCCTTTATCAACAAAAATACCGCCTGCCGTTCCTTTATTTTCGGTTACTGTTCCACCGTCGAGTGTGAATGTTCCTCCATTTGCAATGTAAATACCACCGCTTGAATAGATACTATTGTTTGCACGGACTACTGTCCCATTGCCTAGTTCTAACGACGCTCCGTCAACTGCTATACCTCCTGCAGCGTAACCGTTAACTCCGCCGGAAATTTCAATGTTTTCAAAACGAATCACAGACGTACCGCTGATATTAATCACCGTCTTAGCACTGGTTCCGGAAAGTACTGCTGGTTCACTCGAAGCTGTACCGGTAATAGTTATTTTTTCAGAACCGGAATCCTGTATAACAAAAACACTTTCCGCTTTTTCGGGAGTATTTTCACTGCTACTGTCAAGCTTTCCAATAATAGTAATATTTTTAACAGGGCTAGCTTGTGCTTCTTTAATGGCACGGTCGAGTGTTTTGAAAGGAGCATTAACCGTTCCTCTATTCTGATCGGAACCTGTTGCTTGCACATAGTACGTATTTCCTTCAAATGGTACCACTTGCACGGTGGGTCTTTGTACCGCAGTTGGTTTTACTACTTTTTGATCGGGAAGATCCGGAGCATCTGACTGTTGCTTTATTGGTTCCGATTTACACCCGATAAAGACAGCAACCAAGGTAATAGCGAGAAATAATGTTTTCTTCATAGAGTTCCTCCTTTTGGGGATAGCACCGCACAGCAGTCTACTAAACCGCTGTCACTAAGAGCATATATTAAGATTATTATAGCAGCCTGAGCTTGGCCTGTCAATAACAGAGCTTGGGGCTTATTAAATCCATTGGCTTGTGGAACATTAAGGCATTGAACTGTCCTCTTTATTGAGAAAATACCTTTATGGCATACTATAAAGATAAGGAGGTTTTTATGTGGGTTAAAACAGTGAGTCCGCGTTTTGGAGACGTAGATGGACTTGGACATGTTAATAATACAGTCATTGCCGTATGGTTTGAGTTAGGACGGAATGGAATATTCCGAATATTTGAACCGAATTTGAATCTTTCTCACGATACATGGCCATTAATTATGGCACATACCGATTTTGATTTCGTTGGAGAAATGTTTTTTCATTATGATGTAGAAATAAAAACATGGATAAGTCACATTGGGACAAAATCTTTTACCTGTTATCATGAAGCATGGCAGGACGGTCGACTCTGCGCTAAGGGAACAGCAGTTGTTGTTCATTATGATTTTAAAAACAAACAGACAACTCCCATTCCAGAAGATAAAAAGAAATTGCTTACAGAACACTTTTTAGAATCTAAAGGTCAGCAATATTGATAGTTTCAACAGTATACATCGTTTTTTCTCCTTCCCCTCTCGTTACTGAAAACTCAAAATGTTCACCGGGTTTTTTATTGAGTATCGTACTTCCAAACGGTGAAAGGTATGAAATGATCCGGTGCTCCGGATCTGATTCCCACGGACCAAGGATAGTATATTCTTCAAATACCCCTGTTTTATTATTCCTGAGTGTGATCTTTGTACCAAAAGAAACTCGACTCGTTACCACTGTTGATACATCAAATATTTGCGCTTGTTCGATTTCTTTCTTTAGTTTAGCAGCGGTGAAATTTAAATATTCCTGCTTTTCTTTGGCTGCTTTATATTCGGCATTTTCTCTCAAATCGCCTAATTCGCGTGCAGATTTTAATTCGTCTGTATTTGCAGGAAGTTCTTTCTCCATAATGTACGATAACTGCCGCTGTTTTTCTTCATATTTGGTTGCAGTTACTAAAAGTCCGCGGGCACTTAATGTTTTTTCTGTATCTCCTACAAATTTTAAATCAGGGTACCGTTTTGAAATGTGATTCCGTACTTTCAGTACATCTGTTGGATCCAAATTAATGATATCACTGAGGAGAGTAAAAATTCGTATGACAGCTTTTTCGTCAGCACTGTCAATAAAAGTAATTAATGTGTCGTCTTTAAAAAGAATATGTTCAACTTGCCGATTAATTTTACGGTTTTCAGTTCCTTCATGGTGATTTTCAATTTCTTTATAGCTATGATCAAGGATATTAATAAGGGTAATTAATTGCTTTTCATACGGGATATCAGCCTCACGGTACCATGATTCTTTAATTGAATTTTTAAAAAGCCATACAACAGCTCCGCTGTATTCACGGTATTTTTCAAAACATGTACGGGTAAGATTTACTAATAAATATTTATATTCATCGGTATTAAGATATTCAAGAATAGTTGGTTCCAGCACTGCAGGAAACAGTGATATAAAAACATCAGTCCATTGGGGTACTAATGTATAAATATGTTCCAGAAATGATTTTCGCAGTTCGCTATCTTTCATATTTATGAATATGTTTGATACATCCTTAATATTATTAAAGAGTTCAAGAAAGGTAAGAGGAGGGAGTTCAATAGCCAAATCTGGATATACCGTATTAATACTTTCAATAAAAAGAAAAGAACTAATCATTTCACAATCAATGGGAACACCTTCTTTGAAATAGTGCGTAAAATATTCAAGCATCTCATTAAAATATTCAGAGTAAAAATCCTGATGTGATAAGAACATACGAAAAAGAACAATACGTTTAAAAAATTTTTTTTGTACTTTGAATTCATTATACAATTTTTCTGAAACGGTGATAAGATGTTCACGTACAGTATATACATCGGTTGAATCTTGGCTTACTCCAAATGAAAGATCATTTTTGAGAATTTGCCGCGCAGCAGAATTCCACGTAGGCCAATCACTGTCGAATAAAACATGCGGTACTAATTCTGCTTTAACTCGTTTCATATCGCATAAGTTATCAAAACTTTTAATCACAGTTTTAAGGGTCCACGCAATATCTTTTTTTACTTTAGCATACAGTTTTTCTTTTTTCCATGTTGCTTTTAGTACCCATATATGATCAGGTGACAATATTTGAAGCGCATCGACAGCCATTTGCAACGACATAGTATGTCCGCGCTTTTTAGCAAAATCAATACACACATCGTCTCCTTGTACTGTATTAATTCGTCCAACACCCCATGTTCTATGAAATACGTAATTACCCCTATCAAAAGCTATATGTTTTTCAAAATCAGCAATTGCTTCATGAACATTTCTATAACTTTGCAGAAGGTTTGAAACGCGAATATACTGTTCAAGCTGACTGTGATTAGCATATTTAATCCGGAAACATTCAGCAATTTCTTTACGCGCATGGGAATTCCGCTCATCATACTCTAAAATTAATTTTAATACGGTAATAGCAGTATCAATATCTTTTCGTTCGCGACATGAATAATACAGACATTCAAGCAACTGTATTTTTTTTTCTTCACCGATGTTTGTCTTAGCAATTTTCTTTTGTACATGAATAAAAAAATCTATATCTTCAGGACAGTAATCAAGTAATTTTTCCCATAAATCTTTAATATTTGCTAGTGCTTGTTTATTAATATACCGATGAAGAGCTTTTTTGAAATATTCTATTGCCCGATCTATGTCTGATTCTTTCTCAAAATATTCTGCTAAAGCTTTAGCTAAATCGGCTTCTTCCGGATCAACTTTTACGATCCGTTCCCACAATGAGGCAACCATTGGTTCGTCATGATCATTTTTGTAGCAATCAGCAAGTGTCCGTAAGGCAAACCTTGATTCACCGTATTCAAGCATACGTTCACAAAGATATTTAACCGCTGTCCATTTTCGATTATCAGTAAAAATTCCAACTAATGTAACGAGTGTAGAATCATCAATAATCCGCCGGGAAAGAGCAATCATTCCTGATAAATAGAGTGCACTAATGCTATTTCGTGTATGATTTAAATGTTCATCACAAACTTCTTTGAGTTTTTCGAGTTCATCTTGATCCTTTGCCTCTTTAAGAAAAGAATCTAACTCTTTAAATTGAGTAATAGAATAGTTAGTGAGGGCGGAACGAGTCCATTTTTCTTGATTAAGCATTTCATGCACATTTTTAATAAGGGTATCAGACATTAAAAAATACTCCTCACATTAATTTTGATACCGCTCATAGATTAGAGGATCTATGGCTTTTATTTTCAGCATAGTTTCTTCGATGATATTTGGTTCTTCTTCATATTGATCCATAAGCCAAAAATATCGATTTATAAGTCTCGGCTTTATGAGCGTTAGATCACCTTTATTTGTACGGATATCACCTTCTAGGTTTAAAATTGATTGTTTTAATCGGCTAACTTCAATTGACTTTAGCGCCCGTTTAACAGAAAAAATTCCAAAGAGTGAACCGTAAACAGGAATCCATTCTGCTACTGTAGCGCCCGTATGTCCCAGTGCGTAGACTTGTTTTACAATAGATAAAATAAGTTCGGATTCAAGCGAATGAAGATTAACTCCTTGAGGATCGAGAAAAAAAGCTTCGCGGAATAATGCTTTCGAAATTCGTGATTCTCCAAGAAGAGCTTGAACATCAGCAAGCTCTGATAATGCTCCGCCATCTTCACGTTTAAAGCGCACTGCTTGTTGTACATACTTGAGAGCTAAATCGTAATTTCCCATACCTTTGTAGCAGCGGCTAACCTGCAATAAAAGCTCCGGATCATGCTGATTACTATCACTACCAAGTACATCTTGAAAAAATCTGAGTATTGTTGAAAAAATACAGTATTTTACGGCATATTGGCATGATTCATAGGACCCATCAAGCTGTTTACAAAAATCGCTAAACGGTTCCCATTGGGTAAAAAGGAAACCACCCTTGTTGTAAGAATCATGAATGCTATCTATCTGTTGAATCCGCTTTAACCACCAATTAACACATTTCAGTGCATAGACAGCTTCCTTGCTTGAAGGATTATTAGCAAGTGCCGACTCCAAAACTGCACATGCACCTGTCATATCAGAGGTTCTAAGATTATTATAAGCCTTCTGTAAAAGCTCAGTTAATTCTGTGACCATAGCGAATATAGCTAGTATGTCATAATTGAATATTAAAATTCAAGAGCCTTAAACAGCATGAGAAGTTAGTTATCAATGACTAAAAAAAATTAAAATTTAACGTGGAACTATTAACTGGTGAGTCGTACGAGGCGGAAGCCAAGGGTTTTAAGCCGCGATGTTGCAGAAAATGAAGCGCGGTTAGCAGATCGTACCAGTTGTGCATAATTACCGTAACTGCCGCCGCGTGCGACCCGTCCTCTTCCTGAATCCGGTCCGGAAGGATTAACTTGTTCGTCCCGCTCATAACTTCCATACCAATCCCAACACCATTCCCAAACATTACCGTGCATATCAAAAATACCCCATGCATTTGGTTCAAACGTTCCAACAGAAACTGTCTGCCCTCTATTGCTGTTAAAACGAGCGTGCCGTGAACTAATCGTTTTGCCGGTACTAAATGTCGTCGTTGTTCCCGCACGGCACGCATATTCCCATTCTGCTTCGGTTGGTAAGCGGTACCCGTTCGCTTCCCAATCGGCAATTATAGTTTCACCGTCACTTATGTATACCGGCTTGAGGCCCTCGTCACTGCTCCGCATATTACAGTAAGCAATTGCTTCATACCAACTTATATTTTCCACCGGAAAAGTCGAACCATGAGAATCGCTCGGATTATTGCTCATATACGTTTGCCATTCTTGCTGCGTTACCTCATATTTTCCGATAAAAAAATCACGGGTAATACTCACTTGATGTTGAGTCTCGTCACTGTGACGGCGCATTTCAAACCACGGACTTCCCATAATGAACGTACCGGCTGGTACCCATACCATAGATGAAGGAACGTTAATATTTTCAGGTATGTCTCTTGAAACTTCGCGGGAGTTTGCTGGTTTTGATGATACGGTATTCATTATCAGCACAAGTATATTAATAAGAGTAACAAGTAAAAACACAATAATACCAACAATAAGCCGCTTTTTATCGGCACTCCGGCGGCGCTGTTCGGCTTTAAATGCTTCTCGTTCATGGTCAAGCGCAGCACGTGCGCGTGCTTTTTCATCAATAAACTGTTGATGCTCTTTTTCTAACTGTATCTTTTTTTCTTTGAGTATTTCTAGCTGCTGGGTATGTTGTTCTTCAATGTCTGTACGTTCTTGCTGAATGTGAGTCAGTTCATGACTCATTTTTTGCTTCCACTGTGCTTGCACGTGCTGCATTTTTACTCGTGTTTCTTGCAGTTTTTGCCGTTCTTTTTCTAGTTTTTCTTGTTCCTGCCTTAACGTCTCCCATTCTTGCGCTAATTGTTTTTTTTCTGTCTCCGGAAGAAGACTATTTAGTTCCAATAGATACCTCCTTTTGTTAATTATCGGTAACTTTAAAAAATAGACAAATCAAGTACTGATTCACTTTTTAAACCTTGTTTTTTACTGTATCTGTTAAATTCTGTTCCCTTGGGGAACCAACACCCCTGTGCCAAAATCTTTTTTATGGGGACAGACCTCCGAATCAGAACAGCAGATTTCTGATTAAGGGGGATAGACCTCCGAATCAAAACGGCAGATTTCTGATCAAAGGAGACAGACCCTCAAATCAAAACGTAAAACTTATAACTGCGGGTTTTAAACTTTAAACCGCGGGTTTTAAATCTTTAGCCGTGGGTTTTAAACTTTAAACCGCGGGTTTTATACTTTTAGCCGCGGGTTTTAAGCTTTTAGCCGCGGGTTTTAAACTTTAAACCGCGGGTTTTATACTTTTAGCCGCGGGTTTTAAACTTTAAACCGTGGGTTTTAAACTTCCGGCCGCGGGTTTTAAGTTTTAAACCACGGGTTTTAAGCTTTAAACCGCGGGTTTTAAGTTTTTAGCCGCGGGTTTTAAGCTTTAAACCGTGGGTTTTAAACTTTTAGTCGCGGGTTTTAAGCTTTTAGCCGCGGGTTTTAAGCTTTAAACCGTGGGTTTTAAACTTCCAGCCGCGGGTTTTAAACTTTAAACTGCGGGTTTTAAATCTTTAACCATGGGTTTTAAATCTTTAACAACAGACCTCTGAGGTACAGACCTCGAAAGAGACAATCCTAATAGGTACATACCTCAACGGGACCCTATTTTAAACCTTTAATGTTTGTGTTGTTCCACATGTTAATACTTCATGTTAAAATGTTGAGGAAACAGATCGTTTTGTTCTTGAACATCAGCAACCAACCCGGTATCATGAGCAGTAATGTCTATTAAGAAAATTAAGAAAATTCGGAACACTCAATGTTCTTCAATGTATTTTGCCAGTATATTCTACTCACGGTAACTATATAGAATTATTAAATAATTTTTAAAGGTTAATATGATTTATTTGACGAGTTTTCATGCGATAGAAGAGCATATTTTAGCAGAAAAATCTTCGGGTATGTTGTTAGTTGCCAAAACGAGTCCGCGTGCGCTGGAACTTGTCGCATTGGCAACTCGTTACCATATTCGTGTCAACCGTACCGGCACCGTTGAACTTAATCGGCTTGCTCCTGATAATCGGGGAATCGCATTAGCTCTTGAATCAGGCACAATAATGCTCACATTGGAACATTTTATTGAGTCACTAGATGCTCGAGAACGGGCGATAGTTGTTATGCTTGATTCAATCAATGATCCGCACAATTATGGAGCGATTCTCCGGTCATGCGATCAATTTGGTGTTGATCTTGTAGTAACTCGTACCCGACGGAGCGCCCACAATGCAAAAAGTGTTGCTCAAACCTCAGCAGGAGCAGTTGCGTGGGTTCCGCACTGTGAAACTCCTAATTTAAACCGTGCAGTCGAAAAACTTAAAAACGCAGGATTTTGGATCTACGGCGCTGATATGCGGGGTGAAAAAATCTATACAAAAGAATTTTCCGGACGCGTTACGCTCATACTGGGCAATGAAGGTACCGGGCTTTCACGGCTTCTTGCCGAATGTTGTGACGCACTCGTTGCAATTCCTACCGTAGGACAACTTGATTCTTTGAATGTGTCCGTTGCAGCAGGTATATTTTTATACGAATTTGTGCGTCAAAATAACTCACACTAAAACAAACACGATCTATAATAGGTTATTTTGACCTATTTTTAAAAACACAATGACATTTAACTGGCTCTTTTGTAGTTTTAAGGAACAGATTTCTTATTTCAAATCAAGAGATCATACCGTGATAATGCTCTGGACAGACAGGTATACCTGCTCATAAGAGAGCAAAAAAAGACTTTTTTGCATAAAACAGTGCAAAAGAACAAGCTTTTCTTATCAAAAAATTGGCATAATTTTTGCTGTTATATCGGTAAATACGGAAAAGCAGCAGCCGCAAGGAATTACTTTTCCGGTACATAAAATTTTTAGAAAAGAGGAGATATAGTATGGCACATGTTACTTTGTATCGTCCTGCAACGAGTTTAGAGAATGCATGGAATGACTTCAATCGTATTATGGAATCTTTTTTTGAAGATTCACCACTGACAAGTGGAAGCCGTTTATCCAACCATAGTCCTATTGTTGACGTGCGTGAGACGGGAGCTTCTTACATCATTGAAGCGGAACTTCCCGGCTATGACGAGAAAAATATTGAAGTACAGGTAAACGGCGGGGCATTGACGATCGAGTCAAAAAAAGAAACGACTGAAGAGAAAAAAGACGGCAATTACCTGTTGCAGGAACGGAAGAGTCAGAGCTTTAGCCGCTCATTTAAATTGCCGGAAAATGCGGATCCTGAACAAATTAATGCTACGTTTAAAAATGGTATTTTAACCCTTGAGATCAAAAAGCGAGCAGAAACCCAGAAACGAGTTATTCAAATTTCAAACAACGCATAATACACAATGCATGGGAAGACCCACAGGCTTGTCCTGTGGGTTGCACCGTACAGTTATTGACAAAAGAAAAAAATTACTATAGCATATTTTTTGAATGGACGATTAACTCAGTGGGAGAGTGTTACCTTCACACGGTAGAAGTCGTTGGTTCAAACCCAACATCGTCCATACCATTTTTACAAATAATACAACAATAATTATCTCATTATAAGAATTTTAGCTTTTCGTGTCGCGTGAAATCCTCTAAATCCGTAAAAAGAGTGTTGATCTTGTGAATATTATAATCAATAATTGCTCGTATGGGGTAATTTATGATGGAAATGAAACAAACACTGTTCGGCGGCCTTGATTTTGAAAGCATACTGTCAAACAGGGATTTTAAAGAAGCCGATGTCCGGGCGAACATAATCGACCCGATACTCAAAGCACTCGGCTTTACGCCTGAAAACATCCTGCGCGAGAAAGCTTTGAAAAGCCCGTTTTTACGAACCGGCAGCAGAAAGAGGCCGGTAAACCTGATACCTGACTATGTGCTGAAGTCGAAAACGGCTACGCGTGGGTGCTGGACGCGAAGGCACCGAATCAAAAAATTATCGACGGAGA
>JAISSB010000096.1 GCA_031273325.1 Treponema sp.
TTAAAAAAGCTTCAATAATTAAAGCTATAGTGCCATACCCCTCTTTTTTCATTCCCGTTCTCTGGGGACAGACCCCGTGCCACTTTTCAAAACGGTCGTTTGATTTTTCAAAACGGTCGCTTGATTTTCTAAAAGGTACCGCCATTCTTGACAAAATGTGCAAATATCATGAATACTCCTTTTGAGCAATGCTCGACATATAACCATTGCTTTGTTAACTACAAGGAGATCGCTATGATTCGTACATCACAATTAAAAGTTGTCTTTTCACCCGGTACGCCGGACGAAAATACCGTGCTGAATAATATTGACCTTCAGGTCGCAAACGGAGACTTTATCACTATCATCGGGTCAAACGGCGCCGGAAAAACAACGCTGTACAACGCAATATCCGGAACCTTGATCCCGACAAGCGGTCATATCTTTGTCAAAGGCGCTGCTTTTGAACGGGAAATTACTAAAGAACCGGAATACCGAAGAGCGCGGTATATCGGCCGCATCTTCCAAAACCCGCTCCTCGGCACCGCAGGAAAAATGACTCTTGAAGACAACATGATGATCTGCTACAAAAAGGGTTATAAAGGTCTCCGTATCAGCTTAAATAAAAAGATGCGCGACATATTCCGCGATCATCTCCGTGAACTCGGTATGGGATTAGAGAATAGACTGAGCGATAACGTGGAGCTTTTCTCCGGCGGACAACGCCAAGCTCTTACACTCCTCATGACTGTCCTTTCAAAACCAGATCTTCTCCTCCTTGACGAACATACTGCAGCACTTGATCCGCATAATGCTGAAGTAGTTATGGAACTAACCCTTCGCTTTGCGTCTGAATACCACTTAACCGTGATGATGATTACCCACAATATGTCGCATGCCCTGCAATTCGGGAACCGGCTCCTTATGCTTGACGCGGGTGAAATCATATTCGATATTGGACAAACAGAAAAAGCAAAGCTTAAAACGGCTGATATTGTGCAGCGCTTCAAAGCAATTAAACGCCGAGAACTCGATAATGACGAAATGTTACTTGATTAATACTTTTTCAATTTGGTGAAGGATAGGACTGTATTGAGCTATGCGCTTCTCTCCTGCCATCCTTCACCTCTTGTCAGCGGGTATTCCTTCCTTTTGGGAACAGTATGTTTAATATAATGCCGACCACAGTCGCAAGGGCAACGCCGGCGAGTTCAAAATGAACATCGTTCGTGATATTAAAAGCTAATTTTCCTCCGCCGATTCCAATGACGAAGATCACCGAAGAGATAGATAAGTTCCGCTTGTCTTTATAATCAACTCCGCTTTCAACTATTGTCCTCAAGCCGCTGCTGGCGATAATACCGAAAAGCAACATAGAAATCCCGCCCATAACCGGCGTTGGAATCGTTTGAATCAGCGCACCGAACTTCCGAAAAAAAGAAAGGGTCACGGCGATCACTGCGGCTCCTCCGATAACCCATACCGAATAAACCTTGGTAATCGCCATGACCCCGATATTTTCACCGTACGTCGTGTTTGGCGGCCCTCCCCACAGGCTTGCCCACGCAGTGGCAAGCCCGTCTCCGGAGAGCGTCCGGTGAAGACCCGGACTTCGGTAAAAGTCTTTCCCCACCACCTTGCTCGTTACCAGCGTGTCTCCAAGATGTTCGCACACCGTCGCAAGCGACACTATTACAAAGGTTAGTATCGCTACCCCGTTAAATTGCGGGATTGCAAACTGCGGGACGCCGAACCACGGGGCGTCGCGAATAATTTGAAAGTCGATTATACGGTATGCCGGCACAAAAATACCCATGATTGCGGTGAACAGATAGCCGGCGACCAAGCCGATCAAGATGGGAATAGTACTGAAAAACCCTTTAAAAAAGATATTTGCAGTTATTGTCACTGCGAGTGTCAGCAACGCGATAGAAAACATCGGGAGACTATAGGCACCGTCAGCGTTGTTCATTGCCATATTCATTGCCGTCGGCGCTAAATTAAGCCCAATAACAACGATCACTGACCCAATGACAACGGGGGGAAGCGCCCGGTCAATCCATTGTTTCCCAGCGATTTTTATGATAAGCCCCACGATACAGTAAAAAATACCGGACACAAATGCTCCGCCAAGGGCGAAGGGGAGACCGTAGGTTCCGGAAATAGCGATAAGCGGCGGGATAAAAGCAAAAGACGAACCCAAAAAAGCCGGAACTTGCGCTTTCGTACACAAAATGTATATCAAAGTTCCGGTACCGGCAGTAAAGAGCGCCGTTGAAGGGTCTAAGCCAGTGAGGAGCGGAACGAGAATCGTAGCTCCGAACATGGCAAAGACATGCTGAAAGCTGAGCGGAATCCACTGTCCCAGAGGCGGACGCATCCTTGGTCCCAAAATTTCCGTTTGAATCATATAAAGTATAGTGCCAAAGCACTATCGGGCTTAAACCCGACCTCCTTGTATAAGCTAACTGCGGACACACACGGTGCCAAAATTTTTTAATTTAATCCCTTTCAAGGGTCTTAAGTCAAGAGCAGAACTGTTTTAACAGTTTGAACGGGTGGGAATATCTGCTGTTCCATCTGCATATACGGCGGATTACGGCGCATTGGGTTGGGGCATACAACCCATCAGGAGCGGGCGGAAGGTTGACAGATTCGCACAAAAATTTGCATAATCGTTGCAAGTTAATTACCTTTTAAAGCAGGATAGGTCTCTCATGCCCCACCGTCAGCAGGAAGTTGCTCTATTAACAGACAAAGAAACCGAAGCATTGATAGCTCAATTTGATCGCGAATCACTCGTCCGTCCTTTTAACGGTATCTATGATTGGATAATGAAAGGGATGCTGCTCTTTTTTACGGGCTATGTATTTTGGGTAACGTTAATTGCTGCGCTGCCGGAGCAAGTTCGGCGCAGCGCATTCCTTGGGATTTTAATCTTTATCGGCTATCTTTTATACCCGATTCATCGCGGTATGACCAACAAAATAAACTATATACCGTGGTATGACATCTTGTTAGGAACAGTCGGCGCAGTGTCATTCTTTTATTATGTCGTTAATTTTCAAGCAATTATTGCCCGCGCAATCCTCCTTCAACCGTTAGATGTTATTATGGGGGTGTGCGGAACACTTGCTGTAGCCGAATTATGCCGGCGGGTCGTTGGGATTCCGATTCTGGTAGTTGCGGGCGGATTTATTATCTATGCATTCAGCAGCGGCTTTTCTCTCCGCCGGATCGTTCACCAATTATTCTACACCACTGAAGGAATCATCGGTACCCCTATAGGGGTTTGTTCAACATTTATTGTACTGTTTATTTTTCTTGCTTCATTCTTGGAACGGTCTGGTATTGCTTCATTTTTCATTGATTTAGCAAATGCAATTGCAGGCTTTGCGTCGGGAGGTCCTGCAAAAGTTGCCGTTATTGCAAGCGCTCTTGAAGGAATGTATTCGGGGAGTTCAGTAGCAAATACTGTCGGTTCCGGCAGTGTAACGATTCCCATTATGAAAAAAATCGGCTATAAACCAGAATTTGCTGCAGCAGTCGAAGCGGCTGCTTCAACCGGCGGACAAATTATGCCTCCGATTATGGGAGCAGCAGCATTTTTAATGGCAGAACTCACCGGGATTCCCTATCCTGTTATTGCTGTTTCAGCAATACTTCCCGCAATTCTATACTTCACCGGTATCTTTTTAATGATTCACTTTGAAGCAAAAAAACTTGGCTTAAAAGGACTTCCCAAAGAAGAAATTCCACACGTCGGATGGCTCCTGCTCAAAAAAGGTTATCTGTTTTCTCCGGTTATTGTCCTTGTTGCACTTATGAGTTTCGGCTTTACCCCTGCGTATGCTGCTTGTTTTGCCATTGCAACAGCCATTGTTGTCAGTATGATCCGCAAAGAAACACGGTTTTCTTTGCTTTCGTTTCTTGAAGCACTTGCTGCCGGCGCGCGGAACACCATAGGCGTTGCCCTTGCATGTGCGGTAGCTGGAATAGTTGTCGGCATTGTGTCGCTTACCGGCTTAGGACAAACACTGATCGGACTGCTGATCAACATAGTGAATATTCCGATATTTACCGTAACACACACAAATCTCTTTATTGCTTTATGTATTACGATGCTTTCTTGTTTAATCCTCGGCATGGGAATCCCGACAACCGCGAATTATATCATTATGGCGACCATTACCGCCCCCATGGTTATACGGGCAGGACAGGAAACCGGTGTAGCGGTTCCGCTGATAGCAGCCCACATGTTTGTCTTTTATTTCGGAATAGTTGCTGATATTACTCCGCCGGTTGCATTAGCAGCCTACGCAGGCGCCGCAATTGCACGAGGAAATCCTCTCAAAACAGCAATTACCGCGACACGTCTTGCAATTACCGCGTTTATTATTCCCTATATTTTTGTATTTGATCCTGCAATGCTTTTTGTCGGCACCACACCGCTTTCTATCGTACGAATCGTCATAACATCATCTATCGGTATGGTTGGAATGGCTGCCGGACTTGAAGGGTATATGCTCAGTCATATCAATGTTGTTGGACGGCTGATCGCAATAGCAGGCGGATTACTGCTTATTGCTCCAGACCTATGGAGTGATACTGTTGGATTTATATTGGTTGCTGTCGTTGTAGTACTTCAAATTATTAAAAACAGACAAAAAGTACTATGATAGATGTGCTATTGCTTTTTTGTCTGCTGATGAGCAGTTGTCATAGAGACAATCCACTGTCGATTAAAGAGTCACTCCCTATTGTAGAAAATCCTCTTTTTTTTATTAGCAATGATGTCCATTTGTTCGGGAAAACGCTGCATGATAATGGAGAACGGTATCAACAAGTACTCAATGGACGGGACGGGAAAAATATTGCAATGATTGATCCGCTTCTCCAAACGTTGATAGCTCAAGCGTACAAGCAACACCCTGATGTGGTACTGTTCAATGGGGATTTGACGTATAATGGAGAAAAAGAGAGTCACCGTGAACTTGCATCCCGACTCTATGAACTGGAACAAACCGGTACGAAAGTATATGTGATTCCGGGAAATCACGACATTAATAACCCATGGGCGCGTGCTTTTTATGGGGATAAAGCTTTGTATACTGATTCGCTCAATCCGGAGGAATTTGCAGCTATGTACAAGGATTTTGGCTTCAGTGAAGCACTTTCCCGCGATCGTGCAACACTTTCGTATGTTGCTGCTCCTGCCGCTAATATTCGTATTCTTATGCTTGACAGTGCACAGTATTACCATAACAGAGAGCTTGGCTTTCCTGAAGTAGGGGGAGCGATTCCTGAATCAACTCGGAAATGGATTGTTAACGTGTTCGCAGAAGCGCGCCGATCTGAGGCACAGGTACTGGTAGCTATGCACCACAGTTTAATAGACCATAACGCCATGATTAATCGGGGATTCACTGTTGAAGATGCTGAATTACTGCAAACGGTATGCGCTGAATCCTCTATTCCCTTTGTACTTTCCGGGCATATTCATGCCCAAAATATTAGTAAGAAAGACACAAAGGCCGGCACAATATACGACATAGCAACAAGCGCGCTTTCGGTTTATCCGCACCACATCGGGGTGCTTCAGTTGGTAGACAATACCCGGTGGCAGTACACAGTGCAAACACTTGACGTTGATTCGTGGGCTCAAGCAACAAATCAAACCGATATACAGCTCTTAAATTTTTCTCACTATGCACAACAGTATTTTAGAAAAACCGCGCACGGCATGGTTCTACGGGGTATTGACGACAGCAATCAACTGTCTGCCGAAGAGCTATACAGTCTTATCGATCTGGTTAGCACGGTGAATGAACGGTATTTTTCTGGTCTTCAGCATCTCAATGCAACAGATGTTTTTGATATGCCCGGGTATGCGGTTCTTCAAAAACAGGAATCCGGATTCTTAGCGCGCTATGTGTTAAATGTCATGGAAGATAGTGGCATTAATAATATTAATTTTACCGCGGTTTTATTAGGGACAGACCTCTAAGCTAAACAGGGACAGACTTCACTTGATTTTTTCTCTCTTGCATTTTCTGTATATGAGCTATACTATAGAGAAAACTCCGTAGGGAGTTTTTATTATATGGAAGCTTCGCGCATGCGCGAACTAAGGAGAAGGTATGAAAGAAAAAGCTTGTAGTTATCCCCCAGATAAGAAATTAGTTAATAATCCCCCCCCCCCCCCAGTAGGAATCTAGCTGCTACAATAATCGCACTTATTTGTGTGCTGCTGTTCTTCGGCTGTCCTGCCGATACAGAAGATCCAACAACACCGACAATACCAGAAACAC
>JAISSB010000017.1 GCA_031273325.1 Treponema sp.
ACCCTAAGCTCGTAAGTCAGGCGGAGACAAGGTATTCTCAGTAAGAAACCAGAAGACAATTTGATTGTGGGATTATTCGATAGAAAAGAGTGCAACGCACATACTGATAAATGCGAGAATTGTTACCACGTATACCCACAACGGGAGTCCCATAGTCTGAGATTTTGCGATAATAGCTATTAAAATAGCACGCACAGCACCTACGGTTTCTCTGAATGATAAGCGTTTGTGCATTAAAGCATGGGTATCGGACGGCTCTCTCTTTTTGTTTGTCGGCACGGCTTTTGCAGGAGGTTTTTCAGATGGGGGAAGAGATAAATACCCACAAATAGGACAGCCTTCATAAAACTGTTTCGCCTCTCCCACAAAACCGCATGCAGGGCATTTAACTGACGCAAACGATTTACCGCAATGCGGACATACTTCCGCGTCTTGAGGTACTTCCTTTATACAGTTGTCACAAATAAAATGCGGTTGACCCATACCATACTATCTCCGAAATTTGTGCTGTATATCAATTATAAGAGTGAAACATTACTGAACAGTAATACGAGCTCTTCAGCAGAAAAAGGACCGCTTTGTACTATAACAGACGTACCTTCTACGGTTGGAGTTTTAAGGAAAAGTTCTTGCACTAAAGGAAATACTTTTTTGTCAAGATTACTGATAAAAGGACGGATAACAGAAAATAAAGAAATCAATCCCCGCGCCGTTGCTTCGTCTTTTGCCACAAAATGCGCGTTGATCGTGTATTGTTGCGCCGCTTCATACAGAAATATAAGGACTCGTTCTGCGGGAATCTGCATAGGGACCTGTCGCGAGGCTAAAAATTCGTTTATTAAATCAGCACGGTCAAACCAAAAACCGAGTATTGCACTGTTGCTTAACGATTCAAAATCTTGAGGATAACGAACCCCCGACCCAAAAGCAAGCGGGTTTCTGTCTGATACAAGCACTTGATTTGCATTGAGCGATACTGCGATGTTGTTCGACGTAGAATACCAATATGAACCGTTCGGCGATGAACGCTGTGACCAATCACTGCTAAATGTAAAAAGCGCCTGCGCTTGTACTTGGGGATACTTTCCATGTGCGACAGCCATAAACCGTTGTTGTGCATCTGACGCATACCACGCGGCTACTGCAGACGTCGTTTTATCCAAAATTGGTGAAGCTTGATCGAGCGACAATGTTCCTAATGAAAGAGGATTTAATAGGTGCCGTGCTTGAGCGACATCAACAACCCGACAATACACCCGCGCACCGGGCGCTACCGGAATAACCGTCGTGTCCCGCAAAAATGCTATTGGAGTCCCAACACATGAACAGAATACAACACAAATGACCGTAACAGTTATAATTCGCATGGATCCTCTCCCTTTAAGCTATGGGTTAAAAGCCGATCAAAAGTATCAGCAAAAACTTTTAATTCCTTTTTGCCATACCGTGCCGTCCGTTCTATATCAAGACCGTGCTCCGCAAGATTAACAACAAAGTTACGGATTGAAAGCACGTAACGGACGTTTTCCTGAGTGAAAACCCGTCCACGATCGTCAAGCACGGTTATACTTCGTTCAACAAGCCGTGATGCCAAAGAAATGTCTCGAGTTATGACGATGTCACTGTGCTCCGCTAACGCAACTATATGCTCGTCGGCTGCCCCGGCAACCGGCAGGCACAGTTCCATACGTGCAAAAGAACCGTACAAACCAGGGATAGGTCTATTGGCAACAAAAAATACTTGTTTTTTTACCCGTTCCGCTGCCCGAATTATTACCGTCCGTACTGATCTTGGACATGAATCAGCATCAACCAATATTTTCACAAGCTAAACCTGCTATATACACAGTGAATGTTCCCGCTACCTTAATATGAGAAGAGGCTTGAGGAATAAACGCACTTTCTCCACGGCACCATTGAGATGATCTACCATCTATTAAAGTAGTCAAAACGCCGTTGGTAACAATAAAAAATGCTGGACCTCGAGAAAAAGGAAAAGAAACCTGTTCACCGGTACCGTGCTGCACACAAAGGCTAAAATCGTGCGAAGGGTTTTGATAGAATCCTGCTTCGGTGGGGTGTATAATTGCTGGCTTGAAGGGAGAAAACTGTACGACTTTGAAGAGTTCTGCTCGATCAATACGTTTGTGTGTGAGTCCGCACCGAAGCACATTGTCCGAATTTGCCATCAATTCAATCCCTAAACCGTACACGTATGCATGAAGAACTCCCGCCGGTATATACAAGGCTTCCCCGGGTTCTATATCAATAACGTTCAAGTATAACGGTGCTAAAAACAAAGGATCTTCAGGATACTGTTTTGCACATTGAGCACATAATTGCCACACATGAGCGTAGGTCGGCTCTTTGTGCATAAGCAATGAAACACAGCTTTGAAGGTATTCATAGAGAAGATTGAGATCGTGCGGTTGTGTTGAAAGCATCAATAATGACTCAAAAAAATCCTGTATACCGGTACATAAAAAAAGCTTTTGAATCACTGAGTATACCGGTTTTGAAGCGGCTTCAGTAGAAAAAAGACTCATTAATGAAGCGATTTCTAACGGATCTCGAAAGCCACACAAGGCACGAAAAGGGCTAAGCGCACATATAATTTCAGGTTTGTGGTTCGGATCTTTATAATTCCTATCAGGAGATGTGAGAGCAATATGCGCTGCCTCTTCTCGTTTGAAGCCTTCCTGAGCTTGTTCCACAGTAGGGTGAGCTTGAATAGAAAGTATTTGTGCAGCTGCGAGAACTTTGAAAAGAAATGGAAGCGGCTCGACAACCAGTTGTCTAATCGGGATACCGTCACTTGTTTGAGATTCCCCTTCACTGTGGATTCCCATCCACAGTTCTGCCCACGGTTGCCCGTCAGGTTCGTGACCAAGAAGTTCCGGTAACCATTTTATTGAACCCCATGGATAATGTTTTACGGGATTTTTTAATTTAAAAAGTTCCATACTACCGAACCGTACTGAGATCAGTACGGTTAAAATGAATTTTTAGCTGTGCTAACAGAGAATCAATACGCGCTATAAGATGGTTTAACGCTTCATATTCGGAATCCTGCGATTCCTCTTTAGAATCTTGCACTTCCTTAATATCATCACATAATAAAAAACCTGCTAACACTGCAATTTTTAATGGATCATCTAGCTTAGAATTCTGTTGAATGCGGTTAATGACTGAATAGTAATACTGTTTTAACTCTTCAAGATACTCAGGTCCTTCGTCAGTCACGATAGACACCGTTGTTCCTAATATTTCAATATTAATATTCTTTCTTGTAGCCATCGTTATGAGCCGGAACTAGACGAAAAATTTCCTGTATGAGTGATACTCTCAAACCGGTTGAGCTGTTCCACCGTGCCTGCAATAAGGGTGTGTATACGGTTTTGTTCTTCTTCAAATGTCGCTACCTGCCGCCGGTATGAGTCCACTGTTCCTTTGAGAAAGCTATTTTCTTCTCTCAGTTTCGCATTTTCGTCTGTAAGTCGCTGGATATACTCAACTACTACATTCAATTTTGTTTCCAACTGTTTAATCTGTTCGGTTATTGCCATACTATACTCCCAGCGCTTCTTTGGCTTTATCAACGATGGCTTTGAACGCAGCATTGTCTTCAATTGCTAAAAATGCAAGCGCTTTCCGGTCGACGGTGATTCCTGCTTGCACCAATCCGGCTATAAACCGTGAATAAGAAATACCTTCGGCACGACAACCTGCATTAATACGGGTAATCCACAGTCGGCGGAAATTTCCCTTCCGGTCACGACGGTCACGGTATGCGTAAGAAAGTGCGCGAGCTACCGCATCTTTAGCAGTTTTATAGTTTGAGTGCCTTCGTCCCCAAAAGCCTTTAGCTTGTTTAAGTATTTTTTTTCGGTGATCTTTCCGTTTAGACCCGTCAACTGCTCGTGACATATCTGCCTCCTAACCGTTAGGTAATAATTTTTTACGAATTACCGGCACATTATCGGGAGATAGTATACCGGCGTGACGGAGATTTCGTTTTCGCTTTGCTGATTTCTTTGTAAGAATGTGACGTAAATTCTGTTTTTTATACTTCACCTTACCGCTTCCCGTAAATGAATACCGTTTTGCGGCACTTTTCTTAGTTTTTATTTTCGGCATAGAAAAATCCTTATTTTTTAGACTTTGGGCTGAGAATCATAGACATAAAACGACCTTCCATAGTAGGTTGCCGATCCATACCGTATATACCCTCAAGACGGTTTAAAATGTCTTTGAGAACTTCTAAACCAATCTCAGTATGCGCCAATTCACGCCCTTTAAAACGAACAGTAACTTTTACTTTATTTCCTTCTTCAAGAAATTCCTTAATATGTTTTGATTTAAATGCAATATCGTGTTCATCAACATGTGGCTGCATGCGGATTTCTTTCATAACTAGCACTTTTTGTTTCTTCTTTGAATCACGGACCTTTTTTTCATTCTCAAATTTATATTTTCCATAATCCATAATTTTAACCACCGGCGGGTTAGCCTGTGGCGCAACTTCAACAAGGTCAAGATTTTGCGCTCGTGCAAGTGCAAGTGCCTCCAAGGTTGACATAATACCTTGTTTTCCTTCGTCACGAATCAGACGAACTTCTCGCACTCGGATCTGCTCATTAATCCGTAAATCTTTATCAGCCAAATGTTCCCCCTCTGTCAATAAAGACAAAAAATTTAATTTCATTTTACTCATAAAACTTCGTTTTGTCAATGGACAGTCTTAACCTTTAGCTGCAATAAAACGACCTAAAATATTAAAGTCTTTTCAAAAGCACCGAGAGTCTTTATACTTGGGAGTAGTAACTGGTGGTGCTGTGATATGAAACCATTTTTCAAGAAAGGTAAAATTGATAGAAAAGCTTATGATTCACTGGAAAGTGATCAACAAGAAATGATCCGCGGTATTGTTGAATTGAGCGGTAGTACCGTCAAAGAGGTAATGATTCCTCGTATTGACGCAGTATTTTTAGACGTAGATACGCCTCAAGGTGAACTCCTTGAAACTATATGTACCAGTGGACATTCACGGTTTCCGGTATATCAAGACACTATCGATAATGTAGTGGGCATCTTGTACATTAAAGATGTATTCCCTTGTCTCGTTAAAAACGAGGACTTTGATACAAAATTACTTGTACGTCCCGCTTATTTTGTACCCGATTCAAAACATATTGATGAACTTTTAAAAGAATTGCGTCAACGAAGAGTACATATCGCCATTGCACTTGATGAATACGGTGGAGTTTCCGGTATTATTTGTATGGAAGATATTATTGAGGAAATTATTGGAGATATTCAGGACGAATTTGATAACGAAACAGAAGATATAATTCCTTTAGATTACGGAGAATTTCTCTGTGACGCACGGGTAAATTTGGAGGATTTAGCAGAAAAAATCGGTATCACATTTCCTGAAGAAGAACATGTTGATACACTAGGAGGATTTGTCTTTGGACTCTTAGGAAAAATTCCCGTTGAACAAGAACATATCCCCTATATGGATTATGACTTTATCGTGACTGCTATTGATGGACATAAAATTAATACTATCAAAATCGTAAAAAAAGCGGAGTCGCATGTATGAGGCAAGTAGTTTTAGTATGTGTTTTATCTTTTTGTGTATCTATGCTTGAAGCACAAATTAATTTGGTGCCAGATTCATTGTATGAACGTGGACGAACAGCTATGCAGAGTGAAGACTGGTATACGGCAACTGAATATTTTTTAGAGGCACTGCGACTCAATCCTGCCCATACAGAATCAACGGTAGCTCTTGCTGAATGTTACTATGATCTGAGAGAATTTGATCAGGCACTGGCATGGATTCAGCGTGCGCGTACGCTAGCGCGGAATGATATAGGGGTAGCTAATTTAGAAGCAGCCATTTTGATTGCACTTGGGCAGCTTGAAAAGGCAGATTCGGCTCTCAAAAGTATTTTAACGCGGGAACCGTACAATAAAGAAGCACTCTTTACCGCTGCTGAACTGGATATTGCACGGGGACATTCCGGAGATGCAGTGAATCGGTACCGTGAAGCTGTCTATCGCTATCCAGACGATCGTCGGCTCCTTGTTTCACTTGCCCTTGTCCTTAATGCTATGGGAGATATTCAAACTGCCCGTCAGTATATTGAACGCGCTGTTGAGCATCATCCAGATGACTATCGGGTATACTACTATGCTTCGTACCTTGAAGCACAAACTGATAACATAGAACAAGCTCTCCTCTATATTGAGGAATCGTTGTTCTATAAACCCGATTATATTCCTGCACGGTCACTTTTAGCTTCATTGCACTACCGGAATGGAAATTTTGAGGAAGCTGCTCGTATTGCTGACGGATTGATAGCTTCTAACCGTAGCAATATTTCGGCTTGGTATCTTAAAAGTATGGCATACAGTAGGCTTGGACGGGAATTTGAAGCTATGCAATTGCTTACAACGACCCTTGACATCGATCCGAATGATGAATTCGCACGGGTAATGTTAGAAGATTTAATATTATATACCACGAATATCGAAGATCCGCGGCGAGCGCGGTGGGCAACGTGGCATTTTAATCGGGCGCGCAATTTTCGGACACAAAATTTAATTGACCAAGCGCTTTTTGAATACCGTCGCGGCTTAAGACTCAATCCTTATGCGCGGGACCGGCAAGAATATGCAGATCTGTTGCGTATTCAAGGTTATCCGGCACGGTATTTGGGAGAATTACAGTTCATGCAAGATTTAGGTATGGGCGACCGACCACTCAATGATGCTGTTGAAGCCTATACAACGCTTTTGGAAAATAATCTCCCCAACCGGTGGGAGATTCAATCCATTGATACAGTAAAACGTCACTGGAATATCGCTGTTTTTTCCGTTGCTTCTCAGTCATCTTTTTTTCATGCGGACGCAGGGGTTGTTGGATCTTCATACATAAGGGAATTAATGATTCATGAGCGGAGTATTAATCCATTGAATTTACCGTTGCGGCAAACTTCGTTTTCAGCTGGTTTTCGCGAGGCACGGGTTGCCGGAGCCGATTATTTTCTGGTTGTATCTGTTTCTGAAAACGAACGAGATCTTTCAGTAAAAGCCGAATTATTTGTTGCACGGACAGGTTCTCCTGCGGGAACATTTTATGTATACCGTACTGGAACTGACCGTCTTCGCAATGCTGCACGAGGCATTGTAGACACGTTGACGGCATCGCTGCCGTTTCGGGCTGAATTAATACAATACCGTAACGGTTTAGGGCTGATTGATAGAGGAAAAATTGACGGTGTGCAACCAAGTACAACGTACGATATCGTTCATAACGGGAACATTCTCATCAAAAACGAAGGAATTGGTATTTCATACCCATCTTCAGCGATTATAGGAACCCTCGTTATTGATCAGGTTGACGAAGAAGTGTCGTCAGGTTCTGTCACAAGAAATGGTTTTTTTGATCTGGTACGTGCAGGTGACGAAGTGGTTTTACAGCCGACAGAACGTCCTCAACAACCTGATTCGCAATTTTATCCCGAAATACAGCAAATTCTACGGACTTTAAGATAATTTTGATGTTAAAAAAGCATACATTAACACAGTTTATGGAAACTGGAAAAGCTCACGTACAAACTATCACAGTCAAACTTCCACTGACTAAAGAACATCGTTCTCGACACGAAGACACAGCAGAAAAGGTCTTCAAGCTATTTGAGCAGCTTGCCGACAGACACCATTTAACGTCCTATCATATTTAAGAAACTATAATGTACGAAGGAAAGCTTCTATAACTATGTTTGCAGTATCGGGTTCAACCCAACAGAATCACAAGGGTAACAACATTATCGGAAATTCAAACAGGTTTTCGGGAGGGAAAAGCGGTATATGACAGATTTTAACCATTGCATAACGAACATTGCAAATACATTCGTACAGACCTCTGTATTCGAGGGCTTAACGAGAATACAGAAACAGAAAAATAACAGTATCAAGTTGAACGCATGGCTTTCGATCTTGAGGTCTGTCCCCATAGAACAACAACTGAAATATACATGTGAACTGCACGCGATTACTGTAGTGACTACAAACCCTCGATACCCATCAAAGCAATGTTAGGTGCCTATGCATACACTTCCTGTTATTTTTGAAACTAATGATTTTATTGTGATAAACAAACCGCCTGGTCTTGCAGTACAAGGGGGAGCGTATGTACATAATTCTGTTGATTTAATATTATCCTCTTTGTATTCGCCGCGACCTTTATTGGTTCACCGTCTTGATAAGGATACCTCAGGGGTATTGGTCGTTGCAAAACACAAGAAAGCTGCACAGACTTTTGCCGCTTTGCATACAACAATTCAAAAATACTACCGAGCAATTTGTGCAGGGAACATTTCTTCACCATTTTTGTCAATTGATAATCCCCTTCTTGTCCACGGTAAAATAAAAGAGGCTCACACTAACTGTCAGGTACTTGCTTCAACTGATCACTACAGTCTTGTATCATTAAGACTTGGTACCGGAAGAATGCATCAAATTCGTCGTCATTTGGCACAAATTAACAATCCTATCCTTGGAGATAGACAGTATGGAAATTTTTCTCTTAACCGGCAACTCAAAATACAGAAACTTTTACTCTATGCACAGCGGATCATTATTCCTGCTTTAGATCTTGATGTTATGGTGGAAGCACCTTCTTTTTTTGCATATCATACCCATACTATCTTTTTAATGTGAGGGTAGTGCTATCGTTATTTTAGCCTTTATGGAAAAATGAAAACCCACCGGCTCGTCCTGTGGGATGCAATTCCTTGTAAACAGTTCAATTATGGAATAGAATACTCATATATGGAAGTTGCCTTTCACGTGAGAACAATAAAAGCACTACTTCTCCTCTCTGAAGAG
>JAISSB010000051.1 GCA_031273325.1 Treponema sp.
CCCTGAATGATCAGAGGTCTGTCCCTGAATGATCAGAGGTCTGTCCCTGAATGATCAGAGGTCTGTCCCTGAATGATCAGAGGTCTGTCCCTGAATGATCAGAGGTCTGTCCCTGAATCAACAGAGATCTGTCCCCAAATCAATAGAAGTCTGTCCCCAAATCAACAGGGGTCTATCCCTGAATGATCAGAGGTCTGTCCCCGAATCAATAGGGGATTGTCCCCAAATCAACAGAGGGCTATCCCAAATCAATAGGGGATTGTCCCCAAATCAACAGAGGGCTGTCCCAAATCAACAGAGGTCTATCCCAAATCAACAGGGGTCTGTCCCCGAATCAATAGGGATTGTCCCCAAATCAACAGAGGTCTGTCCCAAATCAACAGAGGTCTGTCCCAAGAGATACTGAAGGAATTATTAAGAGTAAAAAAAAGTTAAATGATATTGACGCAAATAGGATTATCACGGTATAGCACTTACAAGGAGTGGAACTCTTATCTACTCTTTTTTGCGTGTCTTTTAAAGAGGGCCGTAGTCAGGCAAGTCGCCAAACTGATACTGACTACGGGCTTTTGTACACGTAGTACATGACAAACATAGTATAGAAATCCTTATATAGTTAACGTACTGCGTGTTTTCCTCTTTACATAGAAGCCGGCACTTTGTGTCGGATAATGTTTTATGAGGAGGACTCTATGAATAAGAAGAGTCTCTTTATGGTTGTTATTGCATTACTTGCTGCGTCGGACTGCTGGTTGAAGCAAACGGCAGCACTGTGTGGGACTTTGCAAGCGACACCGTAACGGCAAATACCACACTCTACGCCACATGGAATGATATTCGACTGAATTGACCGTGTAAGATTAATTTTATAAGGAATAAACTATGAAGAAACAGTGTATGTTAATAATTTTTTCACTTATTGTTTGTACGGTAACTTTTGCAGAATTTGAAATGAACAGCGGACCTTATTTTAATGTTGATTCAATAGGAGTTAATGCAATAGGAGTTGATTTTCAATTTGGATATATAGGTGAAAAAGAATTAAAAGGATCAGTACTTCTTGATATCGGAATTGGATATTCATTTCTTTATATTTTCGACGTTTATATTGGTGGATTAGCTGAATTATATTATAAAAAGATAGGCTTAGGTCTTGGCTATGGATATAATATTGGCATGGAAGAAACTTATCTTCGCGCTGAATTACCCATCTTATTTACCAATGTGAAATTAACGGTACTGTATGAACTTACCAATGAATCAAAAAATACATTTGGATTTCGTATTTCATTTCGTGAACATTGGCTTACCATTTGGGGGAGATTCCTTCGTGGTATTGGTCGCGCTAGTAGGAGTCTTAATGAGAGTCTTCGGTCTAATTAGTGAAACTCTGCCTTCCGTATCTTGAACTGCATCCCTAACAAGGAGTCCCTGTATTAAAGCCGCTGGCGACTCCTTTGCTGGAAGGCTGCTATTTCTTGACTAGATTTGATAATCCCAAAAAGATTCGCTTTGTTCCCAGGTATCATCGGTCTTAAACCGTAATTCTAAATTTTTTACACTCACTTTTGTTTTATCGGGAACCGAAGCAGTCACAAACGAGTTGCCTCCGATAACAACATCGGTTCCAATATGGGTTGCTCCGCCAAGAATTGACGCCCCTGAATAAATGGTTACATGATCAGCAACGGTTGGGTGGCGTTTTCGCCCTCTGAGCGCCTGTCCTCCACGAGTAGAAAGCCCGCCAAGCGTAACTCCTTGGTAAATTTTTACATAATTACCGATCACCGTGGTTCCCCCAATGACAATGCCGGTACCGTGATCAATAAAAAAATGGTGACCGATTTCGGCTCCGGGGTGAATGTCAATGCCGGTAATATTATGGGCATGCTCAGTCATAATCCGAGGAATTAATGGCACATCAAGCAGCATAAGCACATGAGCAAGTCTATATACGGTAATAGCAAAGATGCCGGGGTATGAAGAAATGATTTCATCTTTACTCACGGCGGCTGGATCGCCGTCAAAGGTAGCTTCGATGTCAGTTGCAAGACAAGAACGAATACTCGGAAGCTGGCTTAAAAAACGAGTGCAAATTATTTCTGCTTCAGAAAAAAGTTTTTCCGGACATGCAGCCGTACAGTCCGGGCGGTGTTTGAGTGCTTGAGCGATTTGACGGGTAAAATTAAAGCAAATATCCTCTAAAAGATTACCGGTATAATATTCAATGGTTTCGGCTTCAATATTCTTTTTCCCAAAATGGCTTGGGAAAAGGATACACCGTAATTTTTCAACTGTTTCAATAATAACGCTTCGGTTGAGTTGATTCGTACTACTCACCGTAATAGTTTCTCCGGTTTCTTTGTAACTTTCAATCAATGCATCTACTAACGGTTTTATATTCATATATTATTCCGCCCATAATTGAATGAGTTCGTTGATAACTGAAGCGGCCGCAGCAAGTTCATCGATAGAAAGCCATTCTGTGCGGCTATGAAAATTTCTTCCCCCCGTAAAAATATTCGGTGTAGGAATGCCCCAATCGCATAACTGTGCGCCGTCTGTACCCCCGCGGATTGGTTGAAGGCATATTTCAACTCCTGCACGGGTATAAGCTCTTTTGAGCATATCGACCACTTGAGGCTGTGTATCGATTACTTTACGCATATTGCCATATTGAAAGATATGAGAAAGTTCCACTTTCCCGCCGGGGAATTGAGCTTCAACCGCAGAAGCAAAATATTTTAAAGCTTCCAAACGGCGTGTTGTTCCCTCAGATTCAAAATCACGGGTAAATACGAGGAGCATTGATTCTTCCAAGGTACCGTTTATTTCCATAGGACAGTAATACCCGTAACGCCCATCGGTTGATTCGGGACTCTCTGAACGGGGGAGCATAGCCGCAAACGTTGCAGCCATAGTGATAGCGTTAACTAAAACACCGCGAGCTATTCCCGTGTGCGCCGAAACTCCATGGCACTTAACGGTGGTCTTGTATGCATTAAAACATTCAAATTCCAACTCGCCTCCCTGCCCTCCGTCCACCGTATAACAAACGGCCGGGTGCGTTTTGTCACGCGGGAAGTTCGGTAAACTTTTACCTGTTTCTTCGTCAGGAGTAAAAATAATGTCAAAAGGACCGTGGGCGCATTCAGGGTGTTTGAGAAGATATTCTGTTGCTCCCATAATTGCTGCAATACCTGCTTTATCGTCTGCTCCCAGTAAGGTCGAACCGTCAGTATGTACGATTGATCGGCCGCTGTATGGAGCTAATTCCTGCTTGTGTATGAACAAGCCGTTTTGTAACGTTATTGTTTCTCCGTCACATTGTTCAACAACGATAGGCTGGACATTTTTTCCGGGAACTTCTTCAGACGTGTCTAAATGTGCCACTAATCCAATGGTAGGTATTTGTTCTTTCCCTCTCGTTGCAGGAACATGGGCAATGACATAACAGGAATCCGTTAACTCGGTGTTGAGTACTCCCAATGCCTTTAATTCTTTTGCAAGACTGCAAGCCAGTTCCCATTGACCTGCAGTCGATGGGGTTTGATTGACGTGAGAATCACTCGTCGTATGGTACCTAACATACTGTAAAAATCGCGGAAGTGTTAGATCAATAAATGAACTCATACCTTTACTTTAATCAAAAGAGAAAAATAATACCAGTAGCACGCTCAACGGTATTATTCATCCCACAACCAGGTAGAAAGATACCGTTCTCCGGTATCAGGCAACACGACCACAATCGTTTTATGAGCATTCTCGCTGCGTTTTGCGACAGAGAGTGCAGCTTCGAGTGCAGCACCTGAAGATATCCCCACTAAAATGCCTTCTTCTTTTGCAAGGCGGCGGGCAGTTTGTCCTGCTTTGTCGTGGTCAGCTTGGTAAATTTCGTCAACGATGTCCGGATTATACACTTTCGGTTGAAAGCCTGCTCCAATACCTTGGATTTTGTGCGGTCCGGGTTTTCCTCCTGAAAGGACCGGAGAAGCAATCGGTTCGACTGCAACGATTTTTATTGAGGGTTTCTTTGACTTCAGATAAGCTCCTGCGCCGCTGATAGTTCCCCCTGTTCCAACGCCTCCAACCAAAATATCAATAGCTCCTTCCGTATCGTTCCAAATTTCCGGACCGGTTGTTGCTTCATGAATAGCTGGATTTGCAGGGTTGTCAAACTGTTGCGGGATAAAAGCGTTTGGAATCTGCAGTGCCAGTTCTTCGGCTTTAGCAATGGCGCCTTTCATGCCTTTTGCTCCTTCGGTCAGCTCCAGCTCTGCGCCAAGAGCTTTGAGGAGCTTGCGACGCTCGATAGACATCGTGTCCGGCATCGTTAAAATGATCCGATAGCCTTTAACGGCCGCAACAAAGGCAAGCCCAATGCCGGTATTTCCGCTTGTCGGTTCAATCAGTACCGTTCCCGGTTTAATATCGCCGTTCCGCTCGCCTGCTTCAATCAGTGCAAGCGCAATCCGATCTTTAACGCTGGAAAAAGGATTAAAGCTTTCCAATTTCACATACACCGTAGCTGCACTATCGTTAATTTTGTTGAGCTTGACGATTGGGGTATTCCCAATTAAATCAGTAATTTTTTCTACCCGTGCCATGTTATAAGCCTCCTGTTATAAGGGTATTTCCTAGTAAACATAGGAATATACTACAATCGTATTGTAATTATGTCAAGCTTAAAGTATCCAAAACGGCAGTTGTTTTTTGATGACAACCGCAAAAAAATGAGCAGCATTTTTTTACAACCATGCGTATAATCCTCTGTACTGTTACAGTACGGAAGAATGTATGAGAACCGAGATTCAGTTAACTAGAACGGAGACTCAGTTAACTAGAACCGAGACTCAGTTAACTAGAACCGAGACTCAGTTAACTAGAACGGAGACTCAGTTAACTAGAACGGAGACTCAGTTAACTAGAACGAAGACTCAGTTAACTAGAACGGAGTCCCAGTTAACTAGAACGGAGTCCCAGTTAACTAGAACCGAGACTCAGTTAACTAGAACCAAGACTCAGTTAACTAGAACCGAGACTCAGTTAACTAGAACCAAGACTCAGTTAACTAAGAATGAGTCAGAATTAACTAAGAATGACTCAGAATTAGCTAAGAATGACTCACAATTAGCTAAGAATGAGTCAGAATTAACTAAGAATGACTCAGAATTAACTAAGAATGAGTCACAATTCCAAAGATGGGGACAGACCTCACGGGGACAGACTTCTGAACTATAGCGATAGATTTTCAACCAATAGGGACAGACCTCTGAATCAGAACAGTAGATTCTGACAATGGGGACAGACCTCAAAAAAAATAAAAAAAGTTAAGTAATAATCTTGACAAAAGGAAGATATCACGGTATAGTACTTTACAGATGGCAATAAGCTATCTATTTTCTGCGTGTCTTTTAAAGAGGACCGTAGCCAGGCAAGTCCACTAAACTAAAACTGACTACGGTGAATCGTACACGTAGTACATTGATAAACATAGTGTAAAAATCCCTAATATGTCAATGTATTGCGTGTTCTCCTCTTTACATAGAATCCAAGCTTGTGCTTGGATATGTTTATTATGAGGAGGACTCTATGAAATATAAGAGTCTCTTTATGGTCATTGCGTCGCTTGCGCTCGCCGGATTGCTGTTCACCGCTTGCAAAGATGACGAGGAGTCGACCAAACCCACTACCTATACCGTAACGTTTAACACGGGTGAAGGTGGTCCGACCGTAGCGGAAGCTACGGTCAATGCTGGTGCAAAAGTCAGCAAACCAGCGAATCCAGAAAAAGACGATTTTAACTTTGGCGGCTGGTTCAAAGAAGCAGAATTGACCACTGAGTGGAACTTTACGAACGACACCGTAACAGAAAACACCACACTCTATGCCAAGTGGACATGGGTATACACCCTTTCCACAAACAGCACCCTTCTTCCTGCCGGATTAAGCATTGAATCTGCCATAAAGAACAAAACGACCGGTGTTACCACTGTTGTTTTGAACGGCACGATTGATCACGGTATCCCGACCGGCTTGGTAGCTGACTTTCTTGGTAGTGCTACTTTCCCCACAGAGGGGGTACCGACAAAGTATTCTGCGTTCACGATTAAAGGGCTTGTACTGGGAACCGGTGTGAGAATTAAGCAAACGAATAATTCTTTTATCCTCTACAAGGACTTTCCTGACAAAGGGCAAGCTGTTGAAACAAACGGTACCTATGTAAAAGATAAAACTTACCCGACAGATCCTAATGACACTGACGGCGGATTCAACATAATCTTTGCAGAGGGTGTCACACCTGAAACAGCTAAACTGGAGATAACACCTGCGGGCGGTACGGAATACACAGTTGTTATTGACTGGAGCAAGGTAACATTTAGATAATATACGCACACGCGTATGAGGAGCGGCTCTGCGAAGAGCCGCTTTTTTTTTGTGGGGACAGACCTCTGAATTAGAAGACAGATTCCACAACGGGGACAGACCTCCGACTTATACCGATAGATTCCCGATCAACGGGACAAACCTCTGAATTCAAGATTGTATTTTAACGAGGTAGAGAGCCAAACGCCAAAGCGCGGCTCTCCAGATTCGCGAGTGACAGAGGGAGCAATGTTATCGTGCGTACTCTACAATACGGGTTTCCCGAATAATAGTTACTTTTATTCTTCCGGGGTAACGGAGATCATTTTCAATTCTTTTTGCAATTTGTTTTGCCATTTCTTGGGCGTGTTCTTCAGAAATCTTTTCGTTATTAACGATAATTCTTAATTCTCTTCCGGCTTGAATGGCAAAAGCTTTATCCACGCCGGTAAAACCAACGGCAATGTTTTCAAGATTTTCCAGGCGTTTTGTATAATTATCAAGGGTTTCTTTCCGGCTTCCCGGACGTGCCGCCGAAATAGTATCCGCAATCTGCACAATAACGGATTCAATACATGACGGTTCTATGTCGTTATGGTGACTGCCGATTGCATTGATAACCCGCGGATCTTCCCCCATACGCCGCGCCATATCCATACCAATTTCCGCATGATTTAAATCAGATTCTGATTCAACGCCTTTACCGATGTCATGGAGCAACGCAGCCCGCTTTGCAAGTTCTCTGTTAGCCCCCAGCTCTGCCGCTAAAGAACCGGCAAGAATTGCAACTTCCCGTGAATGACTGAGTACATTCTGTCCATAACTATTCCGAAAGTATAATCGTCCTAAGGCCCGAATTGCATCTTGTTTAATAGTATGAATACCGAGATCAAAGAGAACTTTTTCTCCCTCGTCAAAAATTTTTTGTGAAACGTCACGCGTGACTTTTGCAACAATTTCTTCAATGCGTGCGGGGTGAATGCGACCGTCAATGATCAGCCGTTCTAATGCAACTTTTGCAATTTCACGGCGTACCGGATCAAAACAAGAGATAACAACCGCTTCCGGTGTGTCATCAATGATAATATCAACTCCCGTTACCGTTTCAAGAGACCGTATATTCCGTCCCTCCCGTCCAATAATGCGCCCTTTCATTTCATCGCTTGGAAGATTAACCGTAGATATGGTAACATCACCGGTCACTTCTGAAGCCATCCGCTGCATAACTGTTACTAAAATATCACGCGCCTTTCGTTCTCCGCTCAATGCAGCTTCAGTTTCTATTTTGTTAACGATTGTTTGAGCGTCATGCCGTGCCTCATTTTCCAAGTCTTTAATAAGGGTAGCTTTTGCTTCCGCAGCCGTTAAACTGGAGATTCGTTCCAATTCGGCTCTATATTGTTCTTCTTCATGCTCCAACATTGCTTCACGTTCATGACAAGCTGCCTCTCGTTCTGTTAAAAGTTGTTCCATCCGGTCTACTTGGATAGTTTTCTTTTCCAATGTTTCTTCTTTTTGTAAGACACGGCGCTCGTACCTTTGCAATTCTGTCCTACGTTCCCGAGTTTCCCTCTCCTGCTGGCTTTTATCGCGGATAATTTGATCTTTTGCTTCTAGAAGTATTTCTCTCTTTTTTGCTTCAGCTTCCTTTATCACATCCTGCTTAATCAGTACCGCTTGTTGCTCAGCGGCACTTAATTGAAATCTGGCATACAACCATCGAATAAACCAACCTAGGGCTAACCCGGCGAGAGCAAAAAGTGCATATAACCACCACATACTATGCTCCTCACCGTTTCGAAAAATAAATGCACAAGGATAACGGATATCCAACAGCTCAATTGTGGGATACATATCCATAACTCCTTTGCTTTGTTTTATAAAAAAATATCAAAATGATCATAGACAAAAAATTCCATTCTGTCTACACAGCGCTATTCACGTATTTACACAGATTTTTATTCACGGGGACAGACCTCATTGGGGACAGTCCTTTTTGTAATTAAGAAAAAAGCTTTTTTTATTCTTTGAATGCAAAATACACAATAATACTGTGTGCTATGTCGTAACATAATACATACTGTTGAATTATGTTTCACGCCCTGCTATACTACCATGCAACGAGGGTATGCAATGAGGCAAAAAGTATGTATTATCTTAAATCCTATAGCCGGAAAAGGGCATGCGTTAAAAACCCTCCCGCAGATAGAACGCCTTTTGAATAAACATCATGCTGATTATACTTTAACCGTTACAAACGGTAGCGGACATGCCAAGGATATTGCTCAAACAACAGATGCAGACACAGTTGTTGCCGCCGGCGGAGATGGAACCTGCAACGAAGTAGCAAATGGCTTGATGAATCAAGCGCGTCACATACGGTCTGCTTTTGCTGTCCTCCCGATAGGACGCGGGAATGATTTTGCATACAGTGCAGCTATGCCCCGCTCTTTAGAACTGTCGATTGATAGTATTCTGCACGGAAAAAGTATCCCGCTTGACGTAGGTTTCGTCAAAGGCGGGTATTTCCCGGACGGTAGATATTTCGTCAACGGTGTTGGCATGGGCTTTGATACAAAAGTCGGCTTTGAAGCTGCAAAGATGAAACATATCCACGGTGCGCTGGGCTATGCGCTTGGAGCGATCATCATGGTTGCCCGGTTTGAACCGTCTCCAATTCTTGAAATGCGGTATGGAGATCACTGTTTAACCCAGCCCGCGATTCTTACGTCCGTTGTAAATGGAAAGCGTATGGGCGGCAGTTTTTTTATGGGACCGAAGGCGGTGCTTAACGATGGATTGCTTGACTTTTGTACGGTACGGCACCCGAACACCCGGCGCAGACTCCTTAAGCTATTAGTACAGTATACGAAAGGAACACAGAGCACGTCAGAAGAAACAACGATGGGACGTGCCGCGTCTTTTGCTATTAGAGCAGTGCAAGGAGGGATAAGCGCCCACTGTGACGGAGAAACGATCTGTGAGAACGGTAGCTACCTTGAAATCACATGCGTCCCCAGTGCATTGCGGCTTATAAGCCCGCTTGCAGAAGGAGCAAGCTTATGAATAAGTTCCGCAGAGCTGTCGTAAGTATTCTCCTCAAAAGAATTTTAAATATCCTTTGTAAGATAGACAGTAACGAATTCGTTGAAGCGCTCCGGGCAGCGCACAGTTCGGGTTACCATGTACTGCTTGCCGTCAATCATATTAATTTTCTTGAAGTGCCGATTCTTGTTTCTTACAGTTATCCGTTATTACTGACCGGCTTGGTTAAAGCCGAAACGTGGAAAAATCCGTTGATGGCGTTTTTATCTGACACCTATGAAGCTATCCCTATCAATCGGAGCGGTTCTTTTAGCGAATCTTTTAAACAAGTGCATAAAGCTCTTGAAAATGGTTTTTCTGTGTGCATAGCTCCCGAAGGGACACGCAGTAAAACAGGCATACTGGGGCGTGGGAAAGCAGGCATCGTGCAGCTTGCGCTGGAAACCGGCGCATTTATTATGCCGGTCGTACACTTCGGCGGTGAACATGTGTGGAACAATATTCGGCATTTCAAACGTACCTCCTTTCAGTTCAAAGTGGGAAGGCCGTTCCGGTTCAGCGTTGAAAGGCAGCACGTTAATAAAGAGGTTCGGGAATGTATGCTTGAAGAACTGATGCGCCAGATGGCAATTCTTTTACCGGAAAACATGCAAGGGATCTACGCTGAGACAGCCAACAAAGAGTATAAATATTTAGAATTCATTGATTGGAATATGCTTTCAAACCGTTCACCACTAGATAAAGCCGGCTAGTCAGGCACTATGGACATTCATTTTTTTGATGTTGATTATACGATTTTAAGAAAATCTTCTTCATATTATTTTCTTATGGAAGCGCTCAAACAACATGTGTTAGCACTGAACGCTGTCGGTTCGTTACCGTTTGATTGGCTTCGCTACAAATTCGGAACTATCCATGACGATTTTATTGCACGAGCTGTTGCTCACATGGCGGGTATTGAAGAACAAACGGTGAACAGTATCGCTCAAACGTGTTTTGAACGGCGGGCATATATGAACATCTACGCGGAAGCGTTGCTCCTTATCAATAGCATACAACAAAATGGCGGGAAAGCGCTCCTTGCAACATCAGCCTTCAGCCATATTATAAAACCTTTGGAACACTTTCTCAACATAGAAGAATCCTTAGCAACGGTTTTAGAGTTCAGCGAAGGGAAAACAACCGGACGCATTGTAGGAAATGCACTGTTCGGGCGGCATAAGAAAGATGCGGTTGCTGTGTGGCTTGAAACCCATCATTATGCCCCTCAAAACGTATGGCTTTATTCTGATTCATACACCGATCTTCCTTTATTTGACTACGTTGGTCACCCGGTTGCCGTGAATCCTGATCGTTTTTTACAAAAACAAGCACAACGCCGTGGATGGCAGATACTCCGGTGGCACAGAAGGACAGACCCCGTTCTTTAAATCCGATCAGCCTAAGAGTTAGAGTCTGCCCCTGATTCAGAGACTCTTTGCACCATCAGAAAATATCTTGTTTCAGTTTAGGGTCTATCCCATTCTTGCAAATGATAAAAAGCAACTGCTTTTTGTTACTTGCAACTTGCAAACGATAAAAATCGCGTGATGTTTGTTATTTGCAACTTGCAAACGATAAAAATCACGTGATGTTTGTTATTTGCAACTTGCAAACGATAAAAATCACGTGATGTTCGTTATGTGCAACTTGCAAACGATAAAAATCACGTGATGTTCGTTATGTGCATCTTTGAGGTCTGTCCCCGCTTTCTCTTCTTACAGAGGTCTGTCCCCTTTGTTGTTGTTGACACGTTTTGACCGATTTGCTAGGATACGATAATCAAAACGTGCAAAGGAGGACATTATGTTAATAGATACTATACATTTCTATAGATCATATACTAAAAATATCCCCCCCCCCCCCCATTCACTTTAGCTAAGTTATCCTGCTTCAGCCTTAAACATATATTCACAGACATCAAATATTTCTCTGTAATTTTATTTTGCTATACCAAGCAAAATTATGCTATCTGATTCAACATTGAATCCTCTTACAAAACCGAGAATAGAATTCATTGACCTTGTGAGATGTTTTGCATTTTTTTGTGTTCTATGGCATCATTCGCTTAGTAATTTAAACGATGCGAATTTAGCTGCAACGAGTGATCATTATTTCGTACTTGATCCATTTTATAAATTTTTTCTTACCTTTCATATGCCGATTTTCTTTATGATAAGCGGGTTTTTTTTTGTTTCATCTCTTAATTTAAGTTTTAAGGAAGTCTTACGGAAAAGATTTACTACACTGATTATACCGTATATTGTCTGGGTTATTATACTTGCATTTGCGAATTGGGGGATGACGCTTCTTGGTTGGAAGATGGCGGCTGATAGACCTTTTAGCGTCCTCGGTCAATTAGAGGCATTTCTTGTACCGGATCCAAAGGTTGATTTTTGGTTTTTTAGAGAGTTATTTGTAACCGACATAATAGTTTTCATCTTTTGCAAGATTTTTAAAAAGCTCCCTATAGCGTTTATTGGTAGTATGCTTTTTGTGATGCTGTTTGATTGGTTCGGAATAGTCACCAAGACGCAACGGTTTATGTTGCCGATTTTCTGGACCGGTATCCTGTTAAAAGCATACTATCCTTTCTTTACAAAGCATTTAAACAAATTTCTGATAAGCTTTGGTATTTTATTTGCAGCCTGTTACTATTTTTACCAGTGGGACTATGCGATCTATTTTTCCCAATATCCGGCGATTATCAATCTTCAACAATCATTTGTAGAAGGAAAAATTGTTTTTGATTTTACCAGTATCGGCGTATCAGGCTGGCGTTTCCTAGCAGGTGTTACGGGAAGTCTCTTCTTTTTTGCCTTATTTCAAAGGTTCTGGAAAAAGAATGCTGTTACTTCATCACTCAGTCATTGCGGACAGCTAACTGTAGGGATGTATGGACTACAAGCTATTCTTCTCCAAAGGACTATGGGGAACCTGCTAGACTTTTCAGGTATTAATATATGGGTTTATCGGTTGATTATTACTCCATGTTCCGCTGTGTTTACATTATTTGTATGCGTTTTAATGATAAGGTTAATACAAAACAATAAGCCTCTTACCTTTATGCTCTGTGGAAGTTCAGTAGTGGTAGACCGATCCAACCGCCAGGATTCAGTTCAAGTTGTTGATGTTCAAGGAGCTGCGTAATTAATAAGAAATTGTTTCTATGCTTTTGTGATTTTATGAGGAGTATTGTATGAAAATTGGCATTAAACTAGTGTCTATGATCAGTATCTGTAACATCATCACTATCGTCTTATCAGCCGGCGTTACCCAGAGCATTTCTCAAAGGGAAATCACCAAGCTAGCAGAAGAACAGGCGGAAAGTCTTGCAGAGAAGGGCGTTGAACAAATAAAAAACTGGTTTGACTCGTATGTTGATACAGTAAGAACCATCGCTCAAGTGATGGAAGGGTATAAAGATATTCCTGCTGAAGAAAGACGGACATATTTTAATCTAATGCTTAAGCAGGCGCTTACCGCACATCCCGAAGTGACCAGTTTCTATGCGAACTGGGCAACGGACGCCCTTGACGGTATGGACGCCCAATACGCTAATACCCCCGGAATGGACGAAACAGGACGGTATATACCGTCTTGGAGAAATACATCTGACGGACCGTATGTAGGGCCTATCTTAGGGTTCCCCTTTGATGCGGTCATACAAGCAACCGGAGGAGAAGAGTTTGTATTTGAACCTCAAGTATATTCAACAGACAGAGCAACCGTATTAGCAGTAAATATCTGTATTCCCGTAAAAGAAAACAACAGCAAGATGGTCGGGAGTGTCGGGATAGCCTTTGAATTATCAAACATCCAGTCCATCGCTGATACCATTAAACCTCTTGGAGACGGGTACACCATGGTGTTCTCAAGCGGCGGCCTCATTGCCGCACACCCCAATTCCGAGCGTCTAGGAAAGAACATCAAGGAAACTGAAAGCGATACTTTTGGTTCTTCTCTTGACATCATCGCAAACGCAATTACTACCGGGAAACTTGCTGCTTTCTCTGTCCCTTCCCCACAGGGAACCATGCAATACTATTCTCTCCCCTTCTCCATTGGGAAAAATCCTAAACCCTGGACTCTCGTCGTCGGGGTCTCCAGAAATACTATTATGGCTCCCGTCTACCGTATCCTTACTATCAGCCTCATTATTGGAGTCCTTTCCATCTTCTTTATGGCCGCAAGCAGTGTATTCATCGCCCGTTCCGTCAGTAAACCTATCGCATATACTATGTCCATCCTTACCGATGTTGCTCACGGAGACCTCACCAAACAAATCGTATCCTCCTCTAAGGACGAATTAGGTGACCTTGCTCGCTACCTCAACTGGACTATCGATAAGATTAAATCTCTCGTCTTCGCTATCAGAGCAGAAACCGATATGCTTTCCCAAACCGGAGTCGAACTCGCTGCTCACGCCACAGAAAC
>JAISSB010000046.1 GCA_031273325.1 Treponema sp.
GGAACTGCTGAAGCAGATCCGACAACCAAAACGGTTACCGATGGTCAAACCGTCGACGCATTGCCTAGTAACCCGACTAAAACCAATTACACATTCGTAGCGTGGAATACCAAAGCAGAGGGTACCGGCACAACATTCACAGCTTCCACTAAAGTAACAGCGAACATCACGGTTTACGCCCAGTGGACAGAAAATCTTACTGATGTTAACTACACCCTTTCCACAGACAGCACCCTTAATCCTGCTGGATTAGAAATTGAATCCGCCAAAAAAGGCGTAGTAAGCGGTGTTACCACCGTTGTCTTGAAAGGCACGATTACTTCCGGTATTCCGTCCGGCTTGGCAACCGATTTTGTTGCTTCGACGTTTGCAACAGATGTGGGGGTGACAAAGTATTCCGCGTTCACGATCAAAGGGCTTGAGCTGGGAGCCGGTGTGAAGATTAAGCAAACAAACAACTCTAATATCCTGTACAAAGGTAGACCCGGGTATAATGACCCGACGTGGGATGGCGGTAGCGGTGTCGGCAACGGTGCTATCATTGTCACGAACGGTACCCATGTAAAAACCAAAACCTACGACACAGATCCTAATGTATGGGACGGCGGGTTTGACATACTGTTTGCAGATGGCGTCACGCCTGAAACAGATACGCTGGAGATAACACCTGCTGGCAAGTCAGCATACACAGTTATTATTGACTGGAGCAACGTAACATTTAATTCAGCTAGTTAATATACGCATGCGCGTATGAAGGAGCGGCTCTGCGAGCCGCTTTTTTTTGTTAAGGGGACAGACCTCTGACTCAGAAAGACGGATTCCCGATCAACGGGGACAGACTGACTTAGAAAGACGGAGTCTCGACCAATGGGGACAGATCTCTGACTCAGAAAGACGGATTCCCGACAACGGGGACAGATCCCTGATTTATGAAGGTAGATTTCTGACGAATGGGGACAGACCTCTGACTCAGAAAGACGGATTTCTGATCAACGGGGACAGACCTCTGACTCAGAAAGACGGATTCCCGACCAATGGGGACAGACCTCTGACTCAGAACGGCAGATTCCCGACCAACGGGGACAGACCTTTGATTTATGAAAGCAGATTTCTTGACAGCGGTATACGGTGCGTATATACTGGAAAAAACGGAAAAAACGCCGGTTCAGGAGCAGCTATGATTTTAGTAAATGTTGATTATATTTCAGGCAAAACATTACAAACGATTGCCTTGGTAAAGGGAAGCACGATTCAATCAAAAAACGTAGGAAAAGATCTCCTTCAAGGGTTTAAAAGTCTGATTGGCGGAGAATTAACCGCATATAATGAGATGATGAATGAAGCACGAGCGTTAGCAACAAAGCGGATGGTTGCCGAAGCAGAAAAACTGGGAGCTGACGCAATCGTAAACGTGCGCTACGCTTCGTCGTCAGTGATGCAAGGAGCTGCCGAAGTAATTGCCTATGGAACCGCAGTAATTTTTAAAGAGTCTGCTTAGAACAAGTATCCTCAACACAGTGAGATTGTTGAGGAGTGTCGATTAACTGAACCGTCGAATCCCCTCGGAACCGTAGTACATTCACCATAAAAATATTTAATTTATTAATAATGTTCGGCGGGAGCACATTACCGTCAACTTCCACGGAAAGCACCGGGTAATTGTTATGCTCGCGAGTCCATGGAACCAACAACCCTTCGATAACCCGACCAATTAAACATGCAAAAGGAGAAATATTGACGACTCCAGAATACTGGGCGTACTCTAATGCCGTTGCTGCAACACCGCTTGAAACGGCAATTTCTGAATTTAATTCTAAATTAACAAAATATTTTTGACATACTTCCATTATTTGATGCATATCGTGGGGAGTTTCTACTATCAGACCGGTCGGCTCTAATATAGATAAGACCTTCTTTTCAATGTCATGCTTCCACCACATTTCTAATTCTAACTTTTTTAAAGCGCGGAATGGTTTTGATAACAGTCTTAATGCGGGTTTTTCTAAATGTATTAATTTTTTAAGCGCATATTCACGCACAACGTCCAGATAATGAATCCATTCAGAAATACCGGCGATTTTTACCACAATACCGCGCTCACTGATCAGATCAATGAGTTCGCCTACAGCAAAATCGTCACGGCGTACATAAATTTCTCCCACAACAAGTACTTTAGGACACGCCGATACTGCACGGTGAAGGGGAATTTTTTTTATCTCTTCTGCAGCCTGTTCGAGTTCTTTCCATAACCGTTTGGGTTTATATTCAACAACGTCCATAAGACGGCGCCAGATATGCTCAAAATCCTGTACTGCTTGCACCGGATCTTCGGCAGTTGCTTGAAGAGCTGTTTGAATATCTTTGAGATAATCGGCTAACACAAAGCCTTTCCACATTTCTTTTGCAAAATTCGGTCCCAGTTCTGTATATGAATTATCTGCAGAAAGAATAAAAATACAGACATTTTCTAACCGTAGATCGCGGAATAAATTTTCATAATAGACATAATACTGCCCGGTGCGGCACGGCCCTGTCGTAATGGGGACAAACAGTAAATATAGCTCGTCTTTCCGATACTTATCACTGGCAAAATACTGTAATGCGCCCCCTAAAACCAAATGACTTGGAACACATTCCTTCCCTGAAGCGTGTGCGCGTGCCACTTGAAGGGTTTGAGCCGTTGCAACCGGTAACGCTTCAGCTTGAATCCCGATGCTCCGCACCGCTGCCCCAATATATTCGGTAGAAATTGCCCCCATATTTGAAAGTAACACCTTAACCCGCGGATTATGTCGCACGGCGACTTGTTCTCCGCTCTTATCATTGACAAGACGAAAATCCTCTTTGCCTTCTTCGTCTGCTTCATAGACAAAACGCCACCCGTTACTGTACCGTTCTGCTTCGACAGAATCTTTTTCGGCACGATACCCATCGATAATATCTAAAAATGCTTCAATACGGGTATCAATACCAGCGTCAGCAGAATGTGAATCTAATTCCAACACTAAAAATGGTTTTGTACCCATAATCCATTTTAAATAATGGAGTAAAAAAGAATCGGGAGCGCACGAAAAATTACTAATCCACGTTATATAAATATTATCTTCTTTTTTGAGAAATGCTGCACTTTTAATATCTTGCTGACCGTAATACCAGTACATATTAGGAAAAATAGTTTCTTGTTCAAAGGGGAGGATGTCAAACGGAATAACAGAATAGCCGCGGGTGGTAAATTTGCGCGGAATTCCCATATTAGCTTCCCGGGTAAAGGCATTATACGGCCGCCCCAGTAATGCAATGACCGGCCGTTTTGCCGCCCGTGCCTCGGCTAATGCTTCAGTAGCTAACGTTTTAATTGCCGCCCAATATTCTTCTTGTTTTTTCATTGCCGCATTAAATGCTTGTTCGGTTTCAGACGGTTTAATGCCTATTTTTTCCATAGCGCTGCAGAATAATTCAAGGGTTTTTTCTTTTCCAAATTTAAAACTAATAACGCACGGTAGCCATTTTTTTTTGTCAACATCGAGAAAAGCTTTTTCGATATAGTAAGGAAATGACTGAGTAATCGGACAAAAATTCGCATGAACATCCGGTTGATAGGAAGGCATATCGCGGAAATGCGGGAGAAATATATAATCAGCCCCTTTATCTACACAGTCTTGAACCGCTCCGTGAGCGATTTCAGCCGGAAAACAATAGGCAGATTCGGCACGGGCAATGCCGGCATGTACGACATCTGTTGATAAAAACGTTTTAATGCCCAAGGTATAAAAAAACCATGAATACAGCGGATAAAGTGTATGTACAGAAAATGCCCGGGGAATCCCTACAGTAAAATCTCTTTTTTTTGATTCAAGAACCGGAGCTGCATACTGTTCAAAGAGTAAGAATTCACGTTTTTCTACATAATCAAATACCGGTATATCTTCACGTATTGTTTTACGGGTATTGGTATATTTATTACACCGTCCGCCAAACATATAGGGGGTACCGTTGACATTGAGTACTTGAATCGGACAGAGATTTTCACAGGCTTTACATTTAAAGATGCGCTCATACTGAATATCACGGTGAATAAGTTCGGGAATATGTACTGATTGTTCTGCTAAAAAACCATCCTTCTGTTTACGTTTTGCCAATAAAGCAACGCCGAAACAGCCGGTTAATTCAGGAGACGGCGGCACTAAAATCTCTTTATTGAGTAACATGGCAAATGCAAGCGGAACCGCCGGATTCTTTGCAACACCGCCTTGAAGAAAAATTTTTGCACCAATCGTACGGTTTCCGACAACACGATTTAAATAATTTGCTACGATAGAACAAGCAAGTCCCGCTGTAATATTTTCTTTCGTTGCCCCTTGCTGTACTGCTTTACGGATATCGGAATTAATGAACGCAGAACAATGCTCTCCAAATTTGCAGGGAGCGTCAGCGTCCAATGCAATAGGTCCAATTTCGGCAGCGGTATGTATTGCAAGATCGCCGGAAGCGGATTCTTCCAAAAAGGAACCGGTGCCTGCCGAACAAGCTTCGTTCATTGCGTAATCAATGGGAACGCCGTTCTTTAAAAGGACATATTTTGCGTCTTGTCCGCCGATTTCAAAAATTGTTTCAACTGAAGGATCAAAATATGTTGTACCGACCGCATGAGCGATAATTTCATTGTAGACACCGGGGGTTTCTAAAAAGACTCCAAGAATCTCCCGTGAAGAACCAGTCGTTGCAACAAGCACAATAGTACACGATGGCTCGCCGGTGTCAGACACAATTTTTTGTTGAATGACGCTCAGGCATTCCTTGAGTGCTTTAATCGGGTCACCATGCGTGCGCCCGTAGTGACTTGCAACGATTTCGTCAGTGTCTGTATCAACCAAACACGCTTTCGTCGTCGTTGAACCTCCGTCAACGCCAAGGATATAGCTTCGTCCTTTTTGAACCGTTCCAACAGCTTTACTAAAAACTGTAACACTGTCTTTCCATGCACTGAGCGCACCGAGGGAACCAAAACGAACCGCATACGGTTTGAGTAATTTGTTGAGCGACGGTAACGGAGTCCCCGATTTTTGCGCCAATACTGCGGCGCCAAGTGCCTCGAAAAATGGTGCGCTTTCTGGAATACAAATATTAATAGCAGGAGCTTTTTCACGGATAAACCGAATGATATGTCGATTTAATGTTATTCCACCCGTTAAAACAACGGTTCCTTTTTCAATTTTTGCCCGTTTTAAAAAATCAATAACTTTCACTGCCATTACGTCAGACAATGACAGTACAATATCTTCTTTTGTTGCCTCATGTTTATTCAGTCTATGAGTACAATCACTTTTCATAAAAACAGAACAGCGTGTTGAAAGGGGATAGACATGTGCATTATCAGATATTTTATCTATGTCAGCAAATGTCATATCCATTCGCGCAAGCTGTTGTCTTAAAAATTCACCGGTGCCGGAGGCACATTTATTACCGGAAAAACTATTAATAATTTTTCCTTGCGGATTAAGTTTATATACTATTAAATCTTCTCCACCCATACTTACCAGAGCGTCTGCTTTAAGATTTAAATGGTTAATTGCTGCTTCAACGCACAGTGGTTCCACAGTACTTGCACTGTCGAATACAAGCCGTCCTTCATTTCCGGTAATGAGCGTAGGGATTCCTTCAGGCACAGTTCTATCACTGAACAGGCGTTGTACTGTAGCAGCGAGATTTCCTTCATGAGAACCAACCGTACTCCACAGAATATTTTTACCGTCTAAAAGAACAATTTTTAAACTGGTTGAACCAATATTAATACCTAATGATTGCATATTTAAACCAAATATAGCGGAATACTGCTTTCCATTCAAGCGCTAGCTCTTGGGTCTGTTCCCAAAAAGAGGATTCCATGCAAACAGACACAGACTCCTAAGCTAAACGGGGACAGACCTCTAAGCAAACGGGGACAGACCTCTAAGCTAAACAGAGACAAACCTCTAAGCTCAACAGGGACAGACCCCAAACTAAACACAAGAGACTTGCATAATAAGGGGGATTCTGTTTTGCGGGATACAAACAAACGATCAAAAGCAGTTGCTTTTACTTCCCCGCTTTGCGGGAAAATAATATGGTGAGGGAGGCTGGGAATTAATCTAGCGGAATGACCGAGCCGATAGAACTCTGTATTTCTTTATAATATTTTTTATTGTTAAAATTAGGAGAAAAAATATAAACAAGAACATAATACAAATATGAGATATATAATCAATATTGATACATATAGAACCTTCTTTGCTGCCATCCTCTATCTCCCTCATTCAAGGATTCTATAATATTCACCTTTTCTTGAATATTATTAAATATCCATGGTTTTTTACGGAAAAAAGAAAGCCCACTGCCTGTAGGTTGAACGTCGTCATGCACGTTCCCCTTGATAATAACGGAAGCGGGATGCACATGAATCATGCCAATGGAATCTGCATTCCATTTCAACTACCTTTTTTGGTAAAGGGTATACCTTTTGAGGCAAAGGGTATACCTTTTGAGGCAGGGGGTATACCTTTTTTGATAAAGGGTATACCTTTTTGAGCAGGAGATAGTTGAAGTGAGGATAATAACTATATGATGATTTGCTACGATTTAATTATTAAAGTACTGTATGAACTCCTTGAAATCCACGGTGAAAGCAAGCATGAATCTCGTGTTGCAGAATATATTAAAAAATATGTTGAGCGGCTGTCAAAGCGTTTTGCTGCTGCGATATCTATTGAATGTGACCATATTTCTTCAACCCTTCCTGATATGCACTGTAATAATCTTATGGTAAAGATAGCCGGCACGGAACAAAGCGGGACGGTGTTACTGTCTGCACACATGGATACCGTTATTACCGGAGGCACTGTAATTCCCAAACAAGAAGGCGAGTATATCGTAAGTGCTAAAGATACTATTTTGGGAGCAGACGATAGGGCGGGCATTGCCATTATACTGGCGGTCGTTGAAACACTTCTTAAAAAGAATATTCCTCATCCGCCACTGTTATTAGTATTTTCCGTTGCTGAAGAACTTGGATTGCTGGGAGCGCGATACTGTAATTTATCATCAAAAGATGCTGTGATGGGAGTCGTCCTTGACGGAGGCGGTGAAATAGGTACCATTATATATCAAGCTCCATATTATGAGACGTGGAAGATTACCGTTCTTGGGAGAAGCGCACATGCAGGGATTGAACCAGAAAACGGAATAAATGCTATCAGTCGTGCGGCGCAATTGATAGCAAAACTTCCTACTGGACGAATTGACAGTGAAACCACTGCAAATATTGCACAAATTCACGGTGGAATTGCCAAAAATATCGTTCCTGATACTGTAATTATAGAAGGTGAAATTCGTTCTTTGTATGAAAAAAAACATACTGAACTTATAGCACTGTATAGATCTGTTTGTGAATCATATAACGATAAGGAAAAAACGGTTATATTTGAACATAATCGAGGGTTTAATGGTTTTAGTATTCCTCAAGATTCTTTAGTTATTGAAAAACTATCGGCGGCGGCAAAAGTAATCGGTAAAAATCCAGTTCTCAAATCAACTGGAGGAGGAAGCGATGCGAATTTTTTCAATCAATACGGTATTCCTTCGGCGGTAATTTCATGCGGTATGGACAAAGTTCATACATATAATGAGCGAATAAAAATATCTGATCTTATCGACGCCGCGGAAATGGTATATGCTTTTCTGTGCGCTATAGAGTAATAATTATGAGAAGAAACGATAGAGAAATTATTAATATTGATGAAAAAATAAATATTGTGCATCAATGTAAAGTATGTAGACTTGGCTTAACCGATGATGATCAACCGTATATTATCCCATTAAATTACGGATACACCTATGAAAATAATATATTAACAGTATATTTTCATGGTGCTTCTGAAGGAAAGAAGGTAGATATAATAAGAAAAAATAATAAAGCTTGTTTTGAAATAGATAGTTACCATGTATTAATAGAAGGAGAAAATGCCTGTAATCATGGATACGGTTATAAAAGTATCATAGGATTTGGGAAAATATTCATAATAGAATCAAGAGAAGAAAAAATAGCAGGATTAAATCAAATAATGAAACATCAAACAGGAAAAGACGGAAAATATGAATATAATGATATAGAGAGAGTAAATGTATATAAAATAATAATAGAAGAATGTACCGGAAAACAACGATAAATCAACTGTTTATCCACACAGTAAAACTCTGTTGCTGAATATTTTTATTTCTTTTGCCAAAATTTACTAATTAAGTCGGAACGTAAGCCTGTTTCTTCAGGATTAAAACAATCAGCTAAAATTTCCCAGCCCAAATCGAGCGCTTGTTCAAGGGGAATATTAACGGATAAATCCATCATTTTCTTTTCAAAAGCTGTTCCGTATTTAAGTAATTTTTCGTCCCACGGCGTCATAACAAAACCCATTGCTTTTTTTTCCAATGTATCTTTATATGCTGCATACAATTTAATCATACCGTCCATAATTGCCCGGTGGTCAGAACGTGTTTTTCCATTAACTTGCTGCTTAAGACGTGACAACGAACCAAATGGCTCAATACGACCATTTTTCAAGTAATATTGTCCTTCGGTGATGTACCCAGTGTTGTCAGGTACTGGATGGGTGACATCGTCACCAGGCATCGTTGTGACTCCTAAAATAGTAATTGAACCTGCAATATCAAAATCTACTGCTTTTTCGTAGCGGCTTGCTAATTGACTGTAGAGATCACCAGGATACCCACGATTCGAAGGAACTTGTTCTTGAATAATAGAAATTTCCTTCATCGCATCGGCAAAATTTGTCATATCAGTTAATAGAACAAGTACATCTTTGTCTTGTAACGCAAATTGTTCAGCAACAGCAAGCGACATATCGGGAATCATGAGACATTCAACAGTTGGATCAGAAGCAGTATGAATAAACATTACCGTTCGTGAAAGCGCTCCACCGTTTTCCAACGTATCTTTGAAAAAGAGGTAATCGTCATATTTAAGTCCCATACCACCTAAGATGATCACATCAACTTCCGCCTGCATAGCAATACGTGCCAAAAGTTGATTGTATGGTTCTCCCGACACAGAAAAAATCGGTAGTTTTTGTGAAACGACTAATGTGTTAAACAGATCGATCATAGGAATACCCGTGCGAATCATTCGGCGAGGAATAATTCTCTGTGCAGGATTAACTGACGGACCGCCAATAGGGATTAAATTCTCATGCAACGCTGGTCCTTTATCGCGCGGATTACCAGAACCAGAAAATACTCTTCCGAGCAAATTTTCTGAAAAGCTTACCTGCATGGGGTGATCTAAAAAACGCACCGTGTCACCGGTCGAAATACCTCGACCACCAGCAAAAACCTGTAGCGATACAATTCCTCGATCAAGCCGGTTCACCTCCGCAAGAGAGGTACCAAACACAGTATCAACTTCAGCAAGGTCGCCATACTTAACTCCATCAGCCTTCACTGTGATTACGCTTCCGGTAATAGATTCAATTTTACTGTAAACCTTATTCATTGCCTTCCCCTACTAAACTAACCAATTTTTCCACTTCAGTACCGCTTGACCGTTCAGATACCACTTCTTTAATTTCTTTTTCTAACTGTATAAACCGTTCACTTTTCCATTCTGAACCATTTAGATCGAGAAAACGTTGTCGAAGCCGATTGAACCACGCTCGTGCTTCATTTTTGTTATCAAAAGAAAATTGCGAAGCAAGAATATTGAGTACAAAATTAAACATATATATTTGTCGTTCCGGATTGACCGCAGAGTCAATAGCATCAAAAGAGTTTTGCTGAAAGTATACTGCGTCGAGAAAATCACCTTTAAGGTACACAATATAATCTCCAAGGCTGGTTCCTTCTTCTCCAACAACTTTCATCATCTGTTCAACTTCATTTCCACGTCGCATAAAACCGTGAGCATAGCTAACTTTATTAAACGCAATAATTCCTTGATACTTCGACCATGAATCAAGTGGGTGAATAGCTGGATATTTCCGTGCATCTGAACGTTCACGTGACAGGCCATGAAATGCCCCTACAACTTTTAAAGTAGCTTGAGTCACTGGCTCTTCGAAGTTACCACCCGCTGGACTCACCGTTCCTCCAATGGTTACAGATCCGATTGAACCGTCACGCAAACGCACAATTCCTGCTCGCTCATAAAAAGACGCAATAGTCGACTCAAGGTATGCAGGAAACGCCTCTTCACCAGGAATTTCTTCCAACCGTCCAGACATTTCACGCATTGCCTGCGCCCACCGTGAAGTAGAATCAGCCAATAATAGGACATTCAAGCCCATTTGCCGATAGTATTCTGCTAACGTAACTGCTGTATATACCGATGCTTCACGTGCTGCAACTGGCATAGACGATGTGTTACAGATAATAATGGTCCGTTCCATCAGCGAACGACCGGTACGCGGGTCGGTAAGTTCCGGAAATTCTTTTAATGTTTCAACAACCTCGCCAGCACGTTCTCCGCAAGCAGCTAAAATGACAATATCAACATCAGCATGGCGGCTGGTAATTTGCTGTAATACTGTTTTTCCGGCACCGAAAGGACCGGGAATACAGTATGTTCCTCCACGTGCTACCGGGAAGAATGTATCAATTAACCGAACCTGTGTTACCATTGGTTCTTCAGGTTTGAGTCGCTCTTCAAAACAATCGATGGGGCGTTTTACCGGCCACGTAAAAGACAGAGTCAGAGGGATTTTATTTCCTTTTTCATCCGTTATTTCAGCAATTTGTTCACGAATATTATATGAACCAGCTCCTTTTATCGAACTAACAGTATATGTTCCGTAGCGATTGAACGGAACCATAATCCTATGAGTAAAAGCTCCCTCAATAACAGTTCCTAACGTGTCTGCACGTTCTACTTTATCTCCAACTTTTTTTACCGCTTTCCATTGCCACTGTTTGTCAACTGGTAATGGATCAAGATACACTCCTCGTTCCAAAAAATATCCAGCTTTTTGTGCAAGTTGGGGAAGTGGATTTTGCAGACCGTCAAAAACTTGTCCTAAAAGACCGGGCCCTAGTTCAACTGCTAACATATTACCAGAATATTCAACTTCGTCGCCAACTTGAATGCCTTTAGTAATTTCAAAGACCTGTAATTGGCTAATATCGCCACGTATACGGATGACCTCACTTTTGAGGTGATTTGTGCCTACTTTGACAAAACCAACCTCGTTCATAGAAACAGCGCCATTAAAACGAACGCTGACCATATTACCATTCACTGCAACGACAGTTCCTTTTGTTCCGATCACTGAGATCCCTCCGTTGTACCTCGTGCTAATATCACGGTGTAAAGCTTTTTATATTCTTCAAACCCTTCTTCTTGTATAAAACATGCTCGACGCTCCATAAGGAGCAGTTTAAGAAGGTATGCATACACAGTATTAATGCTAAAGTAAGTTATTCCTTGCAATTCTTCAATTGTCCTCCATCGAGCTTCATCTAGAAATAATTCTGCTTCTAACGGAGATTCTATTGTAACTGCTGTTTTTGCCGTATTCACGGCACTTGCAGGATATTCAGGAGCTTCCAAAGGTCCTTCTCGTTTTATTTTTGACGCACGGTACCGCGCTATATTTAATCTTAATGACCGCTCCCATGTATGCCACTGTTCAATAAACTGAATTGACGAAGGAGGTGGATTAAGCACACAAACATTAAGCGCTTGGAAATCTTTGGGTGACAAATTAGTCTTGCACAGTTCCACAAAAGATTTTGAAGTCAATGGTACTGTCTGTCCATAAATAAGGGCAGGTAATTGGCTAATGAGATAATAGTACGCCACAACTATTTTCCTTGAACTGACGTTTTGAGAATTTCTGCAAGTCGAGGATTCAAATAAGCAGAAAGCATATTTGCAACTGATTCAGATGAAAAATCATAGTAAGCTGAACCGTCTTTGTTAGCAATACGAAAACCAGCAGCAAGATTACGATCTGATTTTAGTTCAATGCCTTTTTTTAACTCTGATTGTAGACTAGAAATGAAAAAATTTTGTAATTTCTGAGCATCTGATTCACTCACTATAACCGCTAGATCATCTTTCTCTTTTGCCACCCATGCTTTAAGCAAATCTGGAAGAGTTGTTTTAAGCACGTCAAGAGTATAGGCTCCTGTTACTTTTTGATTAATAATGCTCTTTAGAAGAGACTCAATTTCAGCTTTGAATGATAAAACAAGATTCCGTGATGCCTGAGATAATGCTGCTATGCCTGCAGATTCAGATCGCTCCGCATCAGCTTTTGCTTTTGCTATAATAGAAGCCGCCTCTTTTTGAGCAGCTTCGATGATATACTTAGCGTCAGCTTCAGCTTGAGCCTTAATCTTTGCAGACTCTTCAGAAGCAGAAGTGATTCCATCTTTTTTGATAGTATCAATAAGGTCCTTGAGCTGAACATCCATAATTACACTGCTCCTTATGTTTGTACATTAAACGCAAAAATGCTTCGTTCACGGTACCGTCGCTCCGGACCGTAAATACTTGAAGGAAATTCAGGGTGATTTGGAGAATCTGGAAAATGTTGTGTTTCAAGACAAAAACCACTATGTTTTTGATACATACTTCCTACCTTTCCTCGTACATTATTCAAAAAATTAGCTGTATAGAATTGCACACCAGGGTGTGTAGTAAAAACGCGCATCGTTCTTCCAGAAGTACGCTCATACACTTCCGCACAGAGACGTAAAAGACCAGGCTCACCGTCAACAACAAAACAATGATCATAACCGCCGCTAGTGTTATCAATATCCTGTGATATAGGTTTCCATGATCGAAAATCAAAAGGACTTTGGTCAACCGGTACTATTTTACCAGTAGGAATATGGTCATTATCCAGTTCAAGATATGAAGACGCGTGAAGAATAAATTCATGTGATAACACAGTACCATTTCCTTCTCCAGCAAGATTAAAATACGCATGGTTAGTCAAGTTAAGCGGACATAGAATATCAACAAATGCATCATACGTAATCTCTAGCTCATTAGATGACGTTAAACCGTAGGTAACTGATGCCTCAACTGTGCCAGGGAAACCACCGTCACCGTCCGGGCTTTTTACTTCAAGGCGGACAAAAACACCATCTTTTTCACGGTATGCACACGCTTTCCAAAGCTTATTATTCAAACCACTTCGTCCCGAGTGAAGAGTGTTTTTCCCATCATTTTGTTCTAATGTGTACTGTTTACCGTTTAGTACGAATGATGCATGAGCAATACGATTCGCAAAACGGCCTACTGTTACTCCGAAATAAGGAGTATTGTATAGCCACGAACTGCAGTCCTCATATCCAAGGAGAATATCATCAGTGACACCTCGATGTGAGGGAACAAAAAGAGCTGTCAGTGCTGCACCGAAAGTTGACACTGACAATGATAAATCTCCTGCCTTGAGTGTGTACAAAAAGACACGTTCTCCTGAAGATCGGATACCGAAAACTTTTTTTTTGATATGCACAGTAATCGTGCCTCACCGGTTAAGAACGGATACAACCCGCTCAAGAACTTTTTTCCGATCCAACGGCTTGACAATATAACTTTTTGCACCGGTGAGTAAAGATTTCTTTACAACATCTTCTTTTCCTAAAGCACTCACCATGATTACACATGCATTTTTGTCAAATTCAATAATTTTCTCTAATGAAGTAACACCGTCCATAACAGGCATGGTAATATCCATTGTTACCAGATCAACATTAGGGAACATTTCTTTATATCGCTCAAATCCTTGAGCTCCGTCGGCAGCCGTCCCCACAACCTCAAAACCCTCAGATGTGAAAATCTGACTGAGCTGCTTCGCTATAAACATAGAATCATCAACAACTAAAACCTTGTACGGGCTGCCGTCCGGCTTAAGACCATCAGGTATTTTATTTTCTACACCTGGTGGCATATCTACTTTTGCTACCATTGAAATTCCGCTATTTTTTTGTAGTTAATCTACAAAAAAAAGCATCACCCCCTTTCAAGACACCTTTGAGCATAAGTCAAATAGCTTGGACTCTCGTATTATAAGAATCTATTCTAGCGTACTTAATCCTTGAGAGTTTGTCAAGTACCATTTATTACACAATGGGTTGTTTGCACTTTTTAAACAACTCTTCCTCATTCCTTCCCGTTTTGTACAAGTTTTCCCATAGAATTTCACTGTGTTCAATAGGATTCAATTCTTGTCACTACAACAGTAGGACATATAATATGCCTATCTCTTCATGAATGTCAAGACTGTCAGTTCACACAACATAGCCAACGGTAGCTTTTTTATCGTTTTAGTTTGCATAACCGAATGCAAGCTTCTTCAATATTATCTCGATGACCAAATGCCGAAAACCGAATAAAAGATTGTCCAGACGGTCCGAAACCAACTCCTGGCGTGGTTACTATATGACAGGATTCTAAAAATTCGTCAAATACTTCCCAACTGTCACGCCCCGGAAAATGCGCCCATAAGTATGGAGCATGAATACCGCCTACACTGTTAATACCTATATAATCAAGAGCTTGACGGATCAACGCAGCATTACCGAGGTAAAAATCACACATACGCTGCATTTCTACTAAACCCTCTGCATCTAAAGCCGCTAAACCACCTGCTTGTGCTATGTTTGAGGCGCCATTAAACACAGTTCCCATTACACGCGCCCAGTCAGTATTAATTTCTTCTCCGCTTTCATACTTAAGGGTATGTGGAACAACCGTCCACCCCAAACGAACACCGGTAAAACCTGCAGGTTTAGAAAATGAATTAACTTCAATAGCGCATTTTTCTGCCCCTTCAATAGCAAAAATACTTTTTACTAACGCAGAATCACGAATATACTCAGAATACGCAGCATCAAAAATAATAATAGAGTTTGCTTTTAAAGCATGTTCAACCAATGTAGTTAACTGTAATGTTGTTGCAACAGTTCCAGTCGGATTATTAGGAGAACAAAAATAGATAAGCGATTGTTTTGGAATTTGCGTTAAATCGGGAAAATAACCGTTTTCTGCTGTACACGGTACATATTTAATACCCGTATATCCATACCCATTCCAAGTGCCAGCGGCCCCAATGAGTACCGAACCGTCAACATAGACAGGATAAGCGGGATCCTGCACTACAATGGGTACGGTGCTTCCAAAAAGGAGCTGCAAGCGCCCAATATCGCATTTTGCACCGTCAGAAATAAATATTTCATCGCTAGCAAAAGCACCATGATAATATACCTCATTTAACCGTTCACGTAACGCTACTAATCCTTCGTCACTGTAACCAGAATAACCGTCGGCCGTTCCCAATGCACGTGCCTTTTTAACTAAAGATTCGCAAATATGCGGAAATAAAGGTTCTGTTGTATCTCCTACTCCTAAGCTAATGATACGCGATTCTGGATGAGCCGTGACAAAAGCGCGCCGGCGTTTGGCAATTTCAGGGAATAAATAGCCAGCTTGAAGATTTGCAATACAAGGATTTCTTGAAATCATTTGTTACTTGCCACACGAGGTACTTGCCATACTAAACTACCTTTAAAATCTGCAATAGATCGGACAGTTTCGCACCAGTGATCGGCATCTCCTTTATTTGTATAAGGACCAAGTCGGACACGAAAATATGGTGTTCCGTTAATATCAATTTTTTCAATAGTTGGTTCTGAGGAAACTACATTCTTTAGATTCGCCCGTACCAGTTCTGCACGAGCTTGAGTTGAAAAAGAACCGACTTGAACCCAATAGAGATATTCAATTGTAGTCGGCTGATTTGATTGTGACGGTGGTTGTACGGTTGTAGTTGGCTGATTTGATTGTGCTGTTGATTGCACAGAAGGTACTATGGTATCCAAATCACTTCCAAGAGGAACACCAGCTGTAAATGGTTCGGGAATTTGTATCGTGGTAAATCCATCATTTCGAGTAACTTCAAGCCGTTGATTGTCAGATTCTATTCTTCCGACTATCTGCGAATCTGGTTCACCAAATGCTGTATATGTTGGATATGAGTCTTGTACATTTGAATGTACCTGTGAAGATAAAAACAACAATACACAACCGCTTATTCCTACTAAAAAGCTTCCTATCGAAATAGCTATCATCAGTAATTTTTTCCGCTCCATAGTATATTTTAGCTGATCCCCAATGTATATAAAATAGTGTTAACTTGCGAGAAAGTGTTATACCGTGCGTAACTGTTAAACACCGTATACTTTTTTGCTCGTGTCGAACGATAGTAGGATTCAAACGTACGCTGACTCCAAAGTCGCTGCAATGTTTGTTTCAGTGGAAGGCGGTCACGTTTACATGCACGAAAAAATCGTAGCAAAAACGGGGCTTTTACTTCAATGAGTACGTCCAGTTGTGCAAATATTTGCGCCTTGTGTATTAAAGCCGCGTTGACAACACAGTTCCCTTTTTGTTCATTGAGCCATTGCAATACTCGCTGATTAACAAGTGGATGTACTATTTGCTCCAGAATAATTCGTTGTTCTGTGTGAGCAAAAATAAATTTTCCCAATTGTTGCCGATCAACCGTTCCATCCTTTTTAAGGATAGTTTCTCCAAACTGTGCACAAATGTTATCTTTTTCACTTTCAAGTATTTGATGTCCGACTTTGTCCAAGTCAAGTACCGGTAATCCTCGTTTTTCCAAGAGGAACGCTACATAATTCTTTCCGGCACAGTAATATCCACACAAGCCTATTAGCATCTCAATGCATACAGTTAAAATTCTTGAGAACTAGTAGACTGTTCTTGTGGAGCTACTTCGGTTACATCCAATGCCCGAATAATAGTAACCACCGCAATAAAGGCAATTAAAATTAATACTAATTTTCGCATTTTATTTCCTAATTTGTAGTGTGTCATTAAGGAACAATATAATCAAGAGGATTAACAGCGTTTCCATCTTTATAAATAGAAAAATGGAGATCCTGTGAGCCAAGTTCTCCAATCGGAGAGCCGGCCATAACAAAATCACCTTGAGAAACTGATATTTTTGCTATATGGGCATACAAACTTTGATAATGACTGTTATGGTTCAGTATGATAAACTGTCCAAAACTTGCATTAGCACCGATAACTGTAATTCGTCCGCTCATAGCCGCTACAATAATTGAGCCTTTTGGAGCTTTGATATCAATTGCAGCATGTAGTGTCCGTCTATCATTTCGTATTGGATCAATGCGCCACCCAAACATTGAACTTACCGTTCCATTGACTGGGAAAATAAAACGGTCTTCCATCGAAACATATTCCGGCATGCGGGCGCCGGGAATAAAAAGCACTGTGCCGGGCGCTACCATTTCAGTTGTTAAATTATTTGCTGTCATAAGAACTTCAAGTGGAATATGAAACTGGAAAGCAATATGAGCTAATCCTTCATTATACTGTACCGTGTAAGAAATCCCGTCAATCGTAGGAATACGAATCATTTCTCCTACTTTCAAATTTTCCGTGTTTTGTACAGCATTGAAAAAAAGAAGTGTAGCAGGAGAAATTCCCTTTGCAGCAGCAATAGTAGAAACGGTATCGTTGGGTTGTACAATATATGGCTCCAATGAAAATATTTCTCCCTCTTCAGAACCTATAGCGATAGGAGTGCTTGCATTAGAATATATCTCGTATATTCCAACATATTCAGCAAGAAGATAGTTGATACTGTTATCCGGGCCCGGCTCTAATACCGGAAATGAAGATAAATTGGTATTAACATAAGAAAAAACAACGACCCCCACCATAGCAAAAAGTGGCAAAAGAGACATCCTGAACAGTACTTTTGAACGATTAAGATTTTCTTGACGAGAAGGTACAAACTTTTCGTACTTTTGCGGCAGATGGGGAGGTACTTCTTGTTTGATAGCCTCCATAATTGTTAAATTCTGACGCGGAGAAAAATACTGTGAATTTGTTTTTTGTTTGTCAACTTGTTCTACAGTTTTACGATCCACGTTTATCATAATACTTGAAAGAGTTGGAAACTGCAAGTCGATACTTTAGACTAAAAAGTTTGTTCTACATACGAGGATACTATATATGCAAACAAATATGATTAAGACGATTATAGGCGCTTTTTTAGTTGGTTTCTGCATTAAGGCAGGAATATTTGAATGGATGATTGCCGAAGGAAATTCTATGATTCCTACTATTTATCCCGGATCTATACTTCCGGTAGTGAAAATTGCCTACGGTTTGAGAATTCCTGGTACTCAACATTATGTGCTCCGGTGGAATCAACCAAAATCAGGCGATGTCGTTGTATTTGTAGCTCCTGATGGCTCTCTTGCAGTCAAACGGTGCTTTCGCAGTGATAATAATACTGCCGTATTCTCTGCATACGGTGATAATAGTCCTAATTCATTAGACTCGCGTGCATACGGAGATCTTTCTCTTGATTGTATTATTGGAAAAGTATTAGGATTCTAATTCTGGAGAACTGTTATGCGAAAAGTTACGCTTACTCGACGGCATTGGTATGATATGTCTAAGCGCTTTCGTTTGTTGGGTTATTCACTATTCGGTATAGTATTTATCCTGATTTTTAGATATGCCGCTATTATGATAGTGCCGGCAACGGTAGAAGATCAGACGTCTATACAGACGGTTTTAAATGACGACAAAGAAAGTACTTCAGATCGCGGACCTATTGTGGACCGGAATGGGCATCCACTCGCCATTCAAGAAGAATATTTCCACGTTGGGTTAAGACCCATCGATTTTAGAGGGCGAGATCTGCGTACTCAAGTCGTTGCAGAAATACTTTCTCCGGTGCTAAGGCGTTCAGTAGCAGACATTAAAGCAACTATTACTTATGCTTCAGACCAATTCATATATCTTGCAAAGTGGCAGGATCGTACATTCAAAGAACAGCTTGATGCTTCAGTTGAGCGGTTAGCAGCAGAAAAAGCAGCTATTGCTGACCAAGCGCGAATTGTTCAACTGACAGCTCCTACAGCGGCGGAACGTGAAAGAGCAAAAGAAACGGTAGAAGCTAATACCATTAATGTTCAAAGCGTTTACCGGAATTTTGTCTCTGTCGACAAAGGGAAGCGAAGATTCTATCCAGAACTTGAATCAGCAAGCCAGATTATCGGATTTGTAAAAAATAATTACCGTGGCGGTGCAGGGCTTGAATCATCTCTTGAATCTATTATTGCTCCGGGTGCAGAAAGACCGGTTAATCGTGTGACGCTCACTCTTGATATCAACGTTCAGCATATTCTTGAACGGTTGTCACAGCGCCTCTTGGTTGAACATAAAGCAGAATCTGTCATGTTCATAGCTGTTGATCCGCGGTCAGGAGAGATAATTGGAGCTGCTTCTGCACCTGGTTTTGATCCAAATAATTACTATACCGGGGAAGGTTCAGAGTATTTGTGGCTTTATAAACCGGTAACAGATGTATATGAACCCGGATCTGTGTTTAAGATATTTTCACTTTCAGCTCTCATGGAAGCAGGTGTTGTCAATAATAACAGTATTTTCACATGTAATGGTTTTTATGAACACATTAACAACCGGGGAGAACGTGAAGTTATACGGTGTTTAAGTAATCACGGACGCGTTGGTATCCGTGAAATCATTAAATATTCTTGTAATGCAGGTGCTGCGTACGCTTCAGATTTACTTAGTAAAGAGGAATTTGATAAAATTTTACGCGATTTTGGTTTTGGAAGCACAACCGGCGTAGGAAATCCTGGTGAAAGTAGAGGTATCTTTAATGTACCTTCAAGATGGTCAGAGCGAAGTAAACCAACAATTGCTATGGGACAAGAGATTTCAGTGTCTGCTTTCCAGATGGTTCAAGCTGCTACTGCAATAGCAAATGACGGTATGCTCATTCCCCTTAAGATTGTTAAAGAAATTCAAGGGTTGGGGCCCGATCAATCACGTATTCCCGTTCCTTACGATTATGACAGCAATGGAAAACTAAAAGAGGCACAGCAGATATTATCTCCTGCGGTAGCACGCGCTATGCGGGAGTATATGGTTGAAGTAACGGCGCCGGGAGGTACGGGAAGGCGTATAGCAGTTGACGATATACGCATTGCAGCGAAAACCGGTACTGCTCAAATAGTTGATCCTGCTTCAAAAACCTATTCAGCAACCGATTTTACTGCAAGCTGCATTGCATTCTTTCCTGCTGAACGGCCGAGTCTTGTAGTATATCTCGTTATTTCACGACCAAATGGGGTTTCATATTACGGTTCACAAATTGCTGCTCCGCCTGTTGGACAAGCTATCAATGAATTAGCCGATTATCTTGGAATTCCCCGCGGCCGTAATGATTACACAGTTCATTCGGGAAAGCTTGCAGTTCCTGATCTGCCTGCTGCTCCTTTACCTATTGAACAGATGCCCGATTATACCGGGTATTCAAAACAGCAACTGTTACCATTGGTAGAAAATACCAATGCGCTCGTTACTATTATCGGAAACGGCTGGGTTCGCCGTCAAAATCCGCTTCCCGGAACGCTGTTGAATCAAGAATCACATGTTATTTTAGAGTTAGATTAAGCCCACTTAAAAAAAGCAGGCTTGTACATTATTTTTTAGCATTAAAAGGTTTGTATGCGTACCCTGACCATTCCATACTCAGGTGATTGCCGGCATATTCTAATAAATTTAAACGTACACCGTGTACGATAACAGAAAGTGCATTCATAACGATATTGAGACTGTGTCCAAATATAAGAATCAACGAACCGCCGATAATTTTTCCTGCAAGTCCGGGTATGCCCATACCCATTTCATTAAAACTTTGGGCGATTGCTGTTCCTGCAAGTCCAACAGCAAATAAACGAATATAACTGATAATATCGGCAAAACTAGAAACAGCATTCAAGAATGTCGGGAGAAAATTTGCAAAACTTTTGCCAATATTTGCAAAAAAATTTCCGCCGGTTTGATTTGCAAAAATGAAATATGTTCCTAATCCAATGCCAATTAAATAGGTTGCAAAAGAAGGAAGCGGTACCTTGAGCAGCATAAAAAGTACTAAAAAATATAAGCCGATCATCATAACAAGCCAGCCTGCCTGAGCAAAAGCGGTTAAAGACGGGGCAGTTTTTTTAATATTTTTTATATGCGCCCACACTAATTGAATGATAGCAACAGTGAAACATAAAAATTGTACATTCCATTGAGCAGTATTATTGGGCGCTTCTTCAGGTAAATGAAAGATATTTTGTAAAAAACCCGGAAATTCTGCTAATTTTTCAGCAGGATTAAACTGTTTTATTACCAGTACCTGAAGAAATGGGGGAAGATTCTCGTACGGTGTAGCAAACCAAGCGCCGTTGATAGATCCCCATACGATAGTACAGAGTGCAAGGAGACCGAATAATTTTATCGCGTCAGGAATTTTTCCGCTCTTCTTTTTGAACGTGACCCCTAACAGGAGCACGAGTATAAACAACAGGGTTCCATAGGCTGCATCTCCAAATATCATGGCAAAAAAGAGACAAAAAAATAGCAAATACGAAAAACTAATATCATACTCACGGTAGCCGGGTACCGTTCCTAAGAAGCTGAACAGCGGTTGAATAAGCCGTACAAAGGCGTTATTTTTTACCAGTGTCGGCGGACGATCTGTTTCAGTCGGATCTGAAATTACCAGCGCTCCTTTTTGTTCTGCCACAGTTTTTTTCAGCGCATCGACTTTATCGTACGGGATAAAGCCGTTAAGCCACAGTAATGCATACTGTTGATCTTCGATTTTTTCCATATTAGCGCGCGCAGCTTCAAATTCAATGTCTTGATCCACCGTATCGAGCATTGATTCGATCTGCTGTGTATAAGCTGCCAAAACGGTCAGTTCCTGTTCAATTGCTCCAAGCCGTTTTTGTGCTTCCGCTGCCATGGTGCGTAATTTCCCCAATGAACGTTCAGGAACCGTCCACGGGGTAATACCCTTGAGTTCGGTATTAACTGCAACACCGTACACTGTTGTTTTATCGCTCCCTAATACAATAAACGGTTGCTTTTCCAACGTTTCATACTCTTTTTGCGTTAACTGGTACGGAATAAGGTTAACGCCTGCACTCGCTAAGATATTTAAATCCTCCGGATTAAAATCTCCCCATTTTTCAATGCGCGCTTGTTCTTTTGCATGTGCAAACAGTTGTTCCTGAATTTGTTTGCGTTCCTCAATTAATGACAACGTTTTATATACAATATCATGCGGCTTTTCACCGGTACTTGTTTGTACTGCCGTATAGTTTCGCAGAATACCCAATGCTTGCTCTGCTTTTGTTTTCCGTCCAATCAACCGTGACAACGCTTCAGAATTCATGTGCTTTTTTTCAAGGTGTACAACACCAAGGCTGCGTAATGCTTCTAACGATTCGTCACGGTTTTTTTCCAACGTAACTATCGATACTTTTTTCATAGGAACAATCATGCGTTTACCGCCTTTTCAAGTCCGCGTTTAGCAATTTTTCCCCGGACAACTTCCGAAGTTTGCTGATCGCCTAAATATATTTGAATTTTCTTGATATTTCTCCGTGTTTCCGGAATCTTCACTTTTTCAAATAAGTTAACCCGTTGCGTTGTTGTTTTTAACTCTTGATCCAGCGCACGGCGTTGTTCTTCAAGTGTTTGAGATTCCAAAATAAGCAGAAAAATCCGCTTTAACTGTTCAACTGCCCGATCAAGCCACAACGGTGTTTGTATTAAATCATAGGCAGCGACAGTAAATTCTGCACCTTTAAAGACGGGAATCGGCACCCCGGCGATATTTCCGCGTTCTGTTGTAACCCGTACGATGTGCATAATATCCGGACCAAAAATTTCTTTTTCTCCAAATACAGCAACCCATGTTTTAAACAATTCATCACTCCGATCTTTTTCTGCCATAAGCTCCCGTATCCGTATTTCAGTTGTCCGAATCTCCGCTTGTAACTGTTGCTTTTTCAGCATTAATGTCGGCAGGTACCGTCGGTACATTTTAAGATCGTCTTTCTGCTTTTTCAGCTCGTTTTTGGTTAATTTTATCTTTGCCATGGTTCCTCACGTGAGCTGCCCAAAGCTGTGCAGTGGGCTTCTTGGTATACAACTTCACTGACAAGCTTAACTGAAGCGCAAGCTTGTCTGCAAAGCCTTAGCCAAGCATGGTATTTATCTGCTCCAGACAAATGTGTTCTTTTCCTGAGTATTACAGTATTTAATACTGTTGTCAAGGCTGATTCCTATAGCCGTGCCGTATTTTCAACTCGCATTTCAGATCATAAACGGTATAATTACATAGAGACTCACGTTGCGTGATCATTGAAAGAGGAGAAGATTATGAAGGTAATAGCTGAACTTCCTGACTACGCATATTTAACTAAGATGAAGACTATTGGATTATCACTTTCAAAGGTAAAAGCCTCATTAAAAAATTTCTCATAGTAGATAGTGACCGTTTGCAAGAAATTGAAGAAGAATAGAGAAGCCGCGTATGAGGTATTTGAACCATTTCGTATGTGGCTTAATCCTCTCAAAAAGAGCATATAGGCCGAAGGATCGTGGGGTGCTGAGACGCCCCAGAAGAAGCATTCAAAACGTACCGGGGCCTGCTCAATGATGCAAGGAAAAAATACGCACCAAAGTTTTAGTAAGGAACGGCGCATAGCTAGTATGCAGTCCCTCGGCAACTATAGGTATTTGCACCTTGCAAACGATAAACATCACGCGATTTTTTTTATTTGCAACCTGCAAACGATAAACATCACGTGATTTTTTTTATTTGCAACGAGCAAACGATAAACATCACGTGATTTTTGTTATTTGCAACGAGCAAACGATAAACATCACGTGATTTTTGCTATGTGCATATAGCCACAAAAAAAGTAGCATGAAATGTCAGTGGTATAACCCGAAACCCTATCCGTGTGAGTATGCAATGCATAAGGATTTCTCTAAGGCTGTTGATGCATGGAATGAACGGGAAGATGCTTAATGAGTTCAACTACCCCTGGGACAAGCCCAGTGGCTTGTAAATAGCTACACCGGCTGAACGATGGTTATCGCTTCTCCAATTGGCTGGTTGAAAGCAGCCTGTCCCGATTGCTTTGACCGGGCATACGTGTCTCGGATATTCTTTGCAGCATTCACATCTGCATGATCCCTGTGTCCACAATGCACACAGACATACCGAGACTTATTACGGGATTCTTTGTCAATGATTCCGCAGACATTACATGTTTGGGATGTGTATCGAGGACTTATATTCACCACATTAATGGCGTGCAGCTCACACTTGTACTTCAATTGTTGTTCAAATTGTGCAAATGACCAGCTTGAAAGCCATGAGTTGAACTTTTTTCCTTTGTTTTTCTGTGTTCTGATTCCCGTTAAATCTTCAAGGACATAGGTCTGTACATCGATATTCGCAGCTAAACGTTTGGTGATGCAATGGTTGCAGTCCGTCATATACCGCTTTTCCCTTTTTTCATTATCAGCTATCCGTTTGAGTTTCCGCTTTGCTGACCGGGTGCGGCTGTACCTTCGACCGATTATATGCATACCTGCGCTTCACTGTTTTACATGCTTTTGATGAAATATTGGTGCCGTCT
>JAISSB010000032.1 GCA_031273325.1 Treponema sp.
AGTAAGCGATGGTGTCGTAACACTTATCATAACTCTTCCAGAAAACACCTCTACCGAGAATACGGTAGCGTACACCGTAGGTATTAATCCAGAAAGCGATCTAATTACCGGTGATGCAATCGTTACTTTCACTCAAGCGGTAAAAACAGAATAATCTCTTAAGTACGAATTCATCGTGTTCTAATCGTGGGCTTCCTCATAAAGGGGAAGCCCTTTTTTATTTTATTGGGGACAGACCTCTGCCTTGAGACCCCTGTCAACGGGGACAAACACCGATCGAAAAGCAAATTCGAAGTACGGGGACAGACCTCTATGCCCCCTCTCTTCTCTAGCACTTCCATTTATAGACGAATAAGACTAACAAAGTTTTATGAAGGCGGGCAGAAGGCTCCGCCTTTTTTTTGTTCAAGGCTCAAAGGGACAGATTTCTATGGGGACAGACCTCGAATCAGAACGGCAGATTCCTGACAGACCCCCGAACCGGCAGATTTTTCCGAAATGGGCAGACCACTGAACCACAGATTTCTGATAAACGGGGACAGACCTCTAAAAAAAGAAAAAAAAAAAGAGGCGACCGGCTTGCGCCGTATCGCCTATACTAGTGATTTTAACTTTGAAGTGCGGATTGAATCCAGCGATTCAACGCATGTTTTGATAATGTCCCTGTTTGCTGCTGCACGATAGTACCGTTCTGATACAGCACCAGCGAAGGGATTGCTACGATGTTATGCTGTTCAGCTAAATGTTGTTCTTCGTCTACATTAATTTTGCCAACTTTTAGCTGTCCTTGATACTCGTGTGCCAATTGTTCCAAAAGCGGTCCTATCATTCTGCACGGACCGCACCATTCAGCCCAAAAATCCAAAAGTACGGGAATGGGAGATTCGAGTACTTCTTTTTGAAAAATGTCGTTTGTTATAGTCACCGCCTGCTCCTAGTCTGCCCACCTTAAAAAACCTGGACGATAGGGGTGTACTAATGCCGTATGTTTCGGCAGAATACGCACCGTATACCCCTGAAACCCAGTGTCGATACAGGTAACTTTTATGTGATATTCGTAACGGCTTCCGTTCTGTTCTACGGGGAGCATTTCCAATCGGCGAGCGGGTTGTTCAATAGCAGTGCTTTGATTGGACATAGTTCCCGCATACAGCTCAACTAATAATTCATTCGGCTTCAATACGCCAAGTTCAACCGAAGCTCTGACAGTAAACTCCTCTCCGCGCTGCATAACCGGCCGTGCGTCCGATTCTAAACTCATTATTTTGAGCGCGTTCCATGATTGATTCAAGCGGCTAAAATACGCAGCAAGCGACTTTGCGTCGGCATAGTTGTTTTGTACGATACGTTGATAGTTTTTGAGTGCCGGGTAATAGTAGTTTTGCGTGTACTCCTTGAGCATACGGTGGCTGGAAATTGACTGTCCCAACTGCTTCATCGAAGCTTTCATGCTCTTGATCCATTCGCGAGGCAATCGGTCGCGCCCGCGCTGATAGAAGAGCGGAATAATGTCTCGTTCAAGCAGATCATACAGCGCTTTGCTTTCAATATCGTCCTGAATATCTTCGTTTGCATACGGTTCACGCTGTCCAATCGCCCACCCAATGGCGGAGCAATATTCTTCGTCCCACCAACCGTCCAAAATAGAACAGTTAAGGACGCCGTTGAGTGCAGCTTTCATACCGCTGGTGCCGGAAGCTTCCATCGGCCGCCGCGGTGTGTTGAGCCATACGTCAGAACCGCTCGTTAAGTATCGGGCAACGGTCATATCATAATTTTCAAGAAATATGATCCGGTTTGTTACATTATACCGTTCTGCAAAATGGATAATTTCCCGAATCAGTTCTTTTCCCGGTATATCATTCGGGTGCGCTTTACCGGCAAAGATAAACTGTACCGGACGCTCGTTGTCCCGAATCAGGTTAAGGAGCCGTTCCGGATCGCGCAGGAGTAAGTTTCCCCGTTTGTATGTTGCAAAACGCCGTGCAAAAGAAATAGTCAATGCTGAAGGAGAAAGTGCATCTTCTGCTTGATGTATTCTCCGTTCACTCAAGCCGGTACGCACAATATGTTTGCGGATCCGTTCACGGGCAAAGACAACCAACTGTTCGCGTCTCCGCTCGTGAGCGCGCCACAATTCTTCGTCAGATATCCGATCAATCCGCTCCCATACGGTTAATTCCGTTGGCTTATCTTCAAGATCAGGACCGAAATACCGTTTAAGCAGTCTGCTCACCGTGCTTGAAATCCATGTCCGCGGGTGAACGCCGTTTGTTACATGCCCAATGGGAACCTCGTTAATCGGCAGTTCATTCCACAAACGCTGCCACATAGTGCGCGACACTTCTCCGTGCAGCCGTGCAACACCGTTTGCATAGGCAGACAATTTGAGTGCCAGCACGGTCATACAATAGCTTTCGTTGTCGTCATTAACGTTGACCCGGCCAAGTCCCAGAAAATCTTTCCATGAAACTCCCAGTATCTGCGTCCATGATCTTAAATATTTTTCAATGAGCCATACATCAAACCGTTCATTTCCTGCAGGAACCGGGGTATGCGTCGTGAAGATATTCGTCGGCCACAAGGCTTCACGGGCTTCGTCAAAATTGAATTTCTTTTCTTCCATCAGTTCGCGGATACGCTCCAAGCCCAAGAAAGCAGAATGTCCTTCGTTCATATGCGTTACCGCCGGGTTAATACCAAGCGCACGGAGCGCACGGATTCCCCCAACGCCCAGCAATATTTCTTGTCTGATACGGGTTTCTTTGTCCCCGCCATACAGTGCCGCAGTAATATCACGGATATCCGCCGGATTCTCTTCGATATTGGTATCGAGTAAATACAACGAGGAGCGGCCGACTTTAACTTCCCAAATCTGTGCTATTACGATCCGCCCTGCCAGATCCACAGAAATCTTTATCGGATTACCGTTTTGGTCTTCTTTCCGTTCAACCGGCATATTGTACCAGTCATTTTCCGGATAGCCCTCCTGTTGAAACCCGTCAGTATTCAGTTGTTGAGTAAAATACCCTTGCCGGTAGAGTAAGCCGACCCCAACGAGCGGCAAACCCATATCTGAAGAAGTTTTCATATGATCCCCAGAAAGAATACCTAAGCCGCCCGAATAGATCGGTAATGATACGTCCATACCGTATTCCATAGAAAAGTAGGCGACTACACTGTCTTGAGATACTTTAATAATGTCTTCATCTTTTTTACAGAAATCCTCATACCACGGAGTACTATTTTTATATTTAAGAAATTGCTCATAGACCGACTCAAGCGCTGCAACGTACGAATCGTCTTCCGCCATTTGAATAAGACGCTCTTGGCTTACTAAGCCGAGTGTCCGGACAGGACTTTGGTGCGACCGTGTCCAGGCATCAAAATCAAGTCGAATAAAGAGCTGAACTGCCTCATAATTCCAAGAAAGCCAAAGGTTCCGTGCAATTTCGTCCAATGCTTTAAGGGAATCAGGAATAGCAGGTTTCACTGTATACGTAGAAATTTTCATAAGGAAAGTGTAGCTGTTGAAAGTGGAATTGTCAACGAGTTAGTTGTTCTTGCAGCAGCTTTGGCTTTTGTAGAGCTAGGATTTGAGGGCTGTCAAGGTGCGGGATCTTCTTCGCCACATGCTGCCGCACGCCCGCATGCGGGGAAGTAACATCAGCGGTTTATGATCGTTTGCAGGTTGCACATAACAAAAATCACTTGATTGTTATCGTTTGTGATTTGAGGTCTGTCCCCGTTGCAGAAATCTGTGAATATGATTCGAGGTCTGTCCCCATTGTCGGGAATCTGTCGATATATTCAGGGTCTGTCCCCATTTTCAGGAATCTGCCGATATGATTCGGGAGGTCTGTCCCTGTTGGGGTCTGTCCCCGTTGTAGAAATCTGCCGATGTGTTCGGAGGCCTATCTCCATTGTCAGGAATCTGCCGTTCTGATTCGAGGTCTGTCCCTGTTGGGGTCTGTCCCCGTTGTAGAAATCTGTGAATATGATTCGAGGTCTGTCCCCATTTAATCACTGTCGCGGTCGCTAAAAAACCGCGCCCATATTGGGTAATGATCGCTCACTTCCCGCGGTTGAATCGTGTATTGGCTAAAATCATAGACTTCGTCAAAACGGAGTACCCCGCACACTCCCGTATAATCTTCAACAGCCGACACCGTGATAATACAGCGGTCATAGGTATTATCGCTCTGAGCCACGGTCGTATCGTACTCGTCGGTAATAATACTCCGGTAGTTATCTTCGCTAAACACCGTTGCTAATAACGATTCGTCGTAGTACTGACCGTCTGCGTTGAAATCTCCCACGATTAAAACATCTTTTTCGTCCCAGAGACTCGAAAAGAAATCCGCTACCGTCGGAAGGGCTGCTATTTCGTGAAGCGTTCCAGAAGGCTGAATGTGATTATTAATGAGAATGAAATCAAAATTACCGTGAGTCGCTTTTAAGTATGCCCCAAAAGGATTCCGTTCAAAAATATCTTGAGGATCGTCCCATGAAGCAGAATCTACCAGCTCTATAGTCCGCGAGTCATAAATAATCCAATACTGTTCCTTTGAAGAACTTCTCCCCTCGCGGGGACCAAGAACATACTGGTAATATTCAGGTAATAAACGCATAAAATTATCAACCGGTTCTTGCTGTGCCGAGCGGACTTCTTGAACTGCAACGATATCAGCTTGCGATATAATGTCGACGAGAATAGCGACCACTTCCGGTTTATGCATCTTTGATTCGCCAAATATTTGAATATTAAAGGAATAAACAGTGATATCTTCTGCTGTTTCAATCGTTTCAGGCGTCTCAATTGTTTCAGGCGTTTCAAGCTCTTCAGTCTCTTGAGGCGTTTCGGGTTTTTCCGGCTTTTCTTTTAAATACAGCCACAACAGCAACAGTACAAGAATTGACAGGAGAACAATAACGACTCTGTATACCGGTTTTTTCTTTTGCTTCTGTGTCACACAAGGGTCCAAATTTTATTTTTTTTAATATGGTAAAAAACTGTGTGCTATCATTTCTGCCGCTGCTTTTCCTTCAGCAATAGCATGCACGACAAGACTTGCACCGCGCCGCGAATCTCCTGCCGCCCAGACCTTTGGGTTAGACGTGCGGAAACTCCCTTCCGTCCGGATATTGCCGCGCTCGTCTGTTGCAATAGCTAAATCGCTTACCACACCGTCCTGTACGACATGGCTAAAGCCCATTGCTAACAACACTAGATCAGCACTAATTTCAAAATCTGATCCCGGCACTTCAACCATACGGCCATGTTCCCATGTAACGCGGCACGCATGAACGGCTTCGACGGTGCCGTTCCGCACGATAAATTCCTTGGTATTCGTTGACCATAACCGTTCTCCGCCTTCTTGATGAGAAGAAGACGTTTTGAGTACCTTCGGCCACAACGGCCACGGCTCTTCAGCAGAACGGTGTACGGGAGGTTTGGGGAGTACTTCGACTTGAGTAACCCGCGTTGCCCCTTGACGGTTGGCAGTACCGACACAGTCGGAACCCGTATCCCCGCCGCCGATGACTACTACTTTTTTGCCGTACGCTGTACTAAAGTTATCGACCGTTTCTTTTGCAAGCGAGCGGTTTTGGAATGAAAGAAAATCAAGTGCTTGCATAATACCGGCTGCTTCCCGCCCCGGCACATTTTTTAAATCCCGCGGTTCTCGTGCTCCAATAGTTAAAAGTATCACATCATACAGCGATTCAAGTTTTTGGGGATCTATAACTTCAGCGGTTCCGTCAACAGCAAACGCATACCGTCCGGTGCCTATCTGCGTATTCGTTATGCATTTAATTCCCTCAGCTTCCATAAGGGATACTCTTCTATCAATGAAATTTTTGTCTAATTTAAAATCGGGAATACCATAGCGGAGATAGCCTCCAACTTTTTTATCAGCCTCGTAGACGGTAACCGAAAAGCCTTCACGGTTCAAATAAAAAGCTGCAGAAAGTCCTGCGGGACCGGCTCCCACGATTGCAACTTTTTTTCCATTTCTCCGGAGCGGCTGTTGTACTTTAACTAATTCAAGTTCAAAAGCTTTTTCAATTACTTCTAATTCATTTTGACGAATCGTTACCGGCTCATCGTTGATACCTAAAACACAGGAAGCTTCACACAGTGCGGGACATACCCGCCCGGTAAATTCCGGAAAAGGATTTGTTTCCTGCAACACCCTATAGGCGCCAACCCAATCGCCGCGAAAGAGACGGTCCTGCCATTCAGGACATACATTCGCTACCGGACACGCCCAATGACAAAAAGGCACTCCGCAATCCATACAACGCGCCGCTTGCTGCATGCGGTCATGCGCCGATAAACGCAATTCGACTTCACTATAATCGTTAATACGCTCTTCAATCGGCCGGTAACCAGCGGTTTTACGTGCTATTGTCAAAAAACCTTTTGGATCTCCCACAATACTATCTCCATAGTTACGGTACCAGAAAGCGGTATATTATGCAACTACTATTCAGTTACCGCTGGAGAATCCAGAAGATGGTACCTACCGCTGCTCTCATGGCTGGAAGTTAAACGCCGGCGCTGGGATTCAAAACGCTAGCGCTAGGAGTTAAAACGCTAGCGCTAGGAGTTAAAACGCTAGCGCTGGGAGTTAAAACGCTAGCGCTAGGAGTTAAAACGCTAGCGCTGGAAGTCAAAACGCTAGTGCTGGAAGTCTACCCGCTAGCACTGGGAGTTAAAACGCTAGCGCTAGGAGTTAAAACGCTAGCGCTAGGAGTTAAAACGCTAGCGCTAGGAGTTAAAACGCTAGCGCTAGGAGTTAAAACGCTAGCGCTGGGAGTTAAAACGCTAGCGCTGGGAATCTACCCGCTGGTGATTGGAGTCAAAACGCCGGCGTTGGGAGTTAAAACGCTAGCGCTGGGAGTTAAAACGCTAGCGCTGGGAGTTAAAACGCTAGCGCTAGGAGTTAAAACGCTAGCGCTGGGAGTTAAAACGCTAGCGCTAGGAGTTAAAACGCTAGCGCTGGAAGTCTACCCGCTAGCGCTGGGATTCAAAACGCTAGCGCTAGGATTCAAAACGCTAGCGCTGGAAGTCTACCCGCTAGCGCTGGGATTCAAAACGCTAGCGCTGGGAGTTAAAACGTTAGCGCTGGAGTCAAAATGCTCGCATGTATATGTGATACCGGTTGAAAAACTATGGTGGAATAATCTGCAAAACGATCAGGACTCTGCTCTCGGTGTGAGCAGAACGGAACTGTGGAGATAGGACTTGAGTGCTGTTGCAAAGACTGGTACTGCACGGTTCATCGTGTGGGAACGAAAGGTTTTCTGTGAACGAGTGATGCAGTTCCGACGGGCTTTCTTTTTTCCTTAATAATCAGCGGCTTAAGATTTAAATGCATGAGCAGCTTAAAAACGTGCGCTTTTTCCGCACTACGTATTTTCCTCCTCGGGACCGAAACGATTCCGTTGGCGGAACAAATAGGAAAAATCTTCTTCAATAATTTCTTCTTGAATTTCTTTGTTTTCTTGACTCTTTTCGGGTTTTGGTAATGCAAGATGAGGAGAAAGTTGATAAGCGCTTGAATCGAACAGCTTAAACAACTTTATCCCTTCGTCAGGAAATTGTTCTTTTACTGCAGCTACTGCTTCTTCAATAAGTTTCGCTTCGTTTGCCTCACACCAAATAACAAGCGCAAAATTGGTTTCTGGCCAGATAGAGTCACCCATGCGGGGTCCCGTTGACCCGACCCCGTACACAGTGGGATATTTCGTATAGAACTTGGCTACGTCACGCTCTTTGAACGCTTCAAGTATATTTTCTTCAACCGAATGATTTGCAGTTATTTCAATGCGAATCACAGACATTCCTCACTTTTAAAAAAAAAATACGAGCACTTTTAGTGACAAACTGTAGACTACTCTTGCAGCATGCTATCAAGGTTTTCTCCAACAAGGTTCTTTTTCTTACCGCCTGAAGCAATATATTCTCTGCGTGCTTGAGCCCGAGCCTTCCGTTTATCGTCATTTTTATTCACAATAGCATATATCGTCGGCATTAAAAAAAGAGTCATAACTGTTCCGAATGAAAGACCGCCCAGTACCGTTTTTCCTATGGGAGCAGTAAATTCTGCACCTTCTCCCGGAAAAAACGCCATAGGCATCAAGCCTAATACGGTCGTAAGAGTTGTCATTAAAATCGGTCGAAGTCTGTTTCCTGCAGCTTCAATGCATGCGTCATGTAAATTGAAACCGCGCTTCCGCAATAGATCGGTATAATCAACAAGCACGATACCGTTATTAACGATGACTCCAACGAGTACGAGTAATCCGACGGCAGTGAGAATATTAAACTGTTCTCTCGTGATAAAATAAATTGCTACGATTCCAATAAATGAAAGCGGTATGGTGAAAATAATGATGAATGGGGAACGGAAGCTTTCAAATAAACTTGCCATAATCCCAAATACTAAAAAGGCAGCTACAATAACAATCAAAGCAAAGTTTTGTATCATCCTTAACATTTCGGTGTTTGAGCCGGCTATTTCAATAATGACATCATTTTCAGCCGGTATTTCTGCGGTTATCAATGAACGGACTTTCGTTTCAATAACATCAAGACTCACACCGGGAATAGTACCCGCCGTTACATGGATAACCCGTCCTTGATTTTCACGATTAATATTAAGCGGACCAGTTCCTTTTGTATACGAAGCAAAGTTTGAAAGCGCCACACGACCCGCTATTTGACTGTTTACAAAAATATGATCTAAATCAGGTACTTGGGTGCGATCAGCTTCCGCTAATATAAGCAGTACATCATAATCTTTTCCCATTGATTTAAAGCTTGTTGCAATGATACCGTCTACCGCTGCTTTTATTTCGTTGCCCACTGTGTATGTGTTCAGTCCCATTGCATAGAGCCGTTCACGGTCTAGTTGAATTTCAATTTGCGGCAAGCCGTCGTTAAGGTCAATTTGAGGTTCTGTTGCTTCCGGAATCTGTTCACGGATAAGCGCAGCAATTTTTTCAGCGATTTGCTTCCCTTTGATTAAATCATTGGTGTGAATGATAATATCGACCGGAGTACCGCCCATCATTGCACCCATACCGCCTCCGCTACTAAAAGAGAGGAGCACGCCGGGAAATTCAGTAAAATGTTTCCGCATAATTTCTTTAACATCTTCAGCAGATTCAATGCGCTCTTCAAAGGGAAGAAGACGGATACGTACTGAACCGGTGTTTGAACTTGAACCTCCCCCCATACCCATAAGCCCGCCGCCATTGCCCGCATTGAGAACAATACGATCAAAGCCTTTTACTTCACGGGTGATGATACCTTCAAGTTGTTTGAGTACTGCTTCTGTTTCAGGCAACGGAGTTCCTATCGGCAGTGTCGCATTGATAACGACAGAATCTTCGGCTTGAGCCGGCATAAATACGTACCCAACCACTTTAACCATAAAAATACTACCAACGAATAAACTCAATAAGAAGAGAATCGTAACAGCTTTATGGTTTAAAACCCAAGCAACGCCGCGCCGGTAACCGTTATCCAGCATGATAAAAAACCGTTCAAAGACTTGATCAACCGAAGCAAGAAAACCGGTTAATGGTTTCTGACGGCGGGTAACTAAAGGAAAAAAATGACTCGACAAAACGGGTACTAAGAAAATTGCGACAAAGAGAGAAACCGAAAGTGAAATTACCACGGTAAAAGCCAGTCCGGCAAAAAGTTCTCCTGCCATTTCCAATAAACCTTGGAACATGACGAGCGGAGCGAATACGCAAATCGTGGTCAAAGTCGATCCGGTAATCGCTACAAGCATTTCAGAAGTACCAATGATAGCTGAAATATTTAATTTTGTGCCTTTTTCACGGTAATGATAGATATTCTCTAAAATTACAATGGAATTGTCTACAAGCATACCGATTCCAAGTACCAATCCGGCAAGAGTCATTAAATTTAAGGTTAAATTTGCAAAATACATCAGCATAATGGTAATTATTAACGAAACGGGAATACTGATTCCAATAATTAATGTTGATTTTACTGAACGGAGAAATAAAAAGACGACAATAATTGCTAAAAATGCCCCGGAAACAGCACTTGAAGATACTTGATTAATCGAATTTTCAATAATATCAGTATTATTATTCAACTCGGTAATTTTAATATCTTGAGGAATTTCATGGACAATTCGTGATACCCGCTCACGCACACTCCGTGCGATCTGTACAGAATTCTTGCCGCTTTGTTTCTGAATGCTAATTTGTACTGCTGAAATTCCATTCACATATACAAGACTCGTCTCGTCGCGATACCCTTCAAATATATCCGCAATATCCCGTAAACGAACCGCACGCGGCTGTTCTATTTTTCCGTTAACAAGACCGCCGCCCTTGTATGAAATTGCGGTAGCTTTAATTTCGTCTATCGTTTGATATTCGCCCATTGCAGTTAAAATATACGACAAACCGCCGTCAACGATTGAACCGGCTGAAATTTGCATATTTTGTGAGGCAAGCATTTGCTGTAATTGAGTTACTGTGAGGCCGTAAGCTTCAAGACGGTTTTGAGGAATTTCTACCCGGATGACTTTTTCGCGTCCTCCCGAAACTGAAGCCATTGCTACACCGGAAACTTGTTCAATCCGTGGTGCTATGGTATCTTCCGCCAATTCACGGAGTTCTTCCGGATTTCGGTCTCCTGTCACCATAAAACTCATAATCGGCATTATCGCCGGATCGTACTTGAAAATGAGCGGAGCATCCGCACCGGTCGGTAAATAATTTCGTACCCGTTCCAAGGCATCACGCACCGAATTAGAAGCGTCCACAAGATCCGTGCCATAGCTAAATTGCATAAGGATCATACTGGAACCTTTTGAAGAGGTGGACGTTGCCTTTTCCAAATTTGAAACACTTGAGATTGCCGATTCTACAATGCGCGTTACTGACCGTTCCACTTCTTCCGGTCCGGCACCCGCATAACTTGTTATAACAGCAACGTACGGAGGACTCATTTCCGGAAACAGATCGATTGGAATATTAAAAACAGCAAAACCACCTAAACCAATCAAGAGAGCAAAAATAATAAAGATCGTTGTAGGTCTATCAACAGCTACTTTTGCAATACTCATACATCCTCACTTTGTGCTGAGCGCTGATACCCGCTCTATAATATTGATTCGAGAACCGTCTGACAGTAAACTCTGCCCCCGGATAATAATTTCTTCCCCTGCTTGTAAACCGTTTTGTACTTCTAATACCCCATCAATGAGGATACCGGGTTGAATAACCCGTTTTCGTGCAACAAAATAATTCCCTTCAGCTTCAACAGTGAATATGTAATCTTCTCCAAACCGTGAAACAAGCGCAGTAACGGGAATTTTAACAATATTTTCTTTTTGTTCGGTGATGATATTTACTTTAGCAAACATACCGGATTTTAATCGCGATTCAGGATTGTCTACGTTGATTCGTACGTCCATTGTCCGTGAAGCAGGATCAACAGTTGGACTTACTTCGGTCACAATACCGCGGAATATCTCACTCGGATAAGCGTCCAAATGCACAGTACACGGCAAACCAACTGAAATTTTTGAAATAAACCGTTCAGCAACGTACACGCTCAATTCTAAACCGTTTCCCCCTGCAATGCGGGCTATTGATAATTGAGGACTCACTGTCATGCCGATTTGAGCAGGCAATGTGATAATGGTGCCATCAATCGGCGCTCGTACAGTACTTACAATATACTGCATACCAGGTCGGGACGGATCTACTTGTGCAATAGCTGCACCTTTAGAAACGCGTGAACCAACCCGCGACGAAAGTTGCGTTATTTTGCCGGCAACTTCAGGATACACATCCACCGTTGACCCTGCAACAATATCCCCAGAAACTGTAAGATAGTCTTGAATTTGCCCGCGTACTGCTGTTGTAGTATTTACCGCAAAAATAGGAACGTCTTGAACTGTTTCAGGGTTTGATACTGCAGCTTTTTCCCGGTTGCAACCGTTCAATACTGCCATTAAAACCACTAACACTACGGTAATAACTTTTCTCATAAACCCGTCCTATTGAACCGTCGACAGTGTTCCAAATGGAGCGCCAATACTGTATTCTAAATCAATCAAACCCATTAAATAATTATACTGCTGTTCAAGTATACCAACACGGGCGCGCCTTAATTCTAATTCAGCATTTTGTACTTCCAATAAATCACTGAAACCACTTCGATACGATTGATTAGTAAGCTCGTAACTGCGTTGGGCAAGTTCAACAGTTTTAGATTGAGCTTCCGCGGTTGTACGAATTCTTTCTAAGGAAAGAACCGTGTTGTATACCTCAACTTCAGTACCTTGAATCAGTTGAGCAAGCTGCACATTTAATGTTCTTAAATTATCTGTCATACCTTGAATATCTTGAGAAACAGAACTAAAGGGAAGATAATTATCCAAACCAAACGCCAACGTAAGGCGGAACATTCCCTGAGACTGTCTCCATTTATCGTCGCCAAAAAGGGGATCTTTTCCCAATTCTCCGGTGTATGCAGGATCAAAGTTCAAACCAAGTGATAATGTCGGCGTATACGCTTGATAACGCCGTGCTTTCCGTCCACTGTCGAGTATAAGAATATTTTGTCTTAATTCTTTAATTTCTGGTTTTTGTGCCGTTGCTTGAGCAATAAGTGTATCAAGATTTAATGCTTTAAATTGAATATTTCCAGACATAGGAGCTAGATTTAACGGGCTATTATACGGTAGCCCTAAGTAAAGTGCAAATTGCGCTATACTTAACTTTAAACCGTTTTCCGCTTGATCAATCGTCGGTCTGAGATTTTCAAGGGCAACTTGAGCTTGAAGCAAACTTAACTGCGGGGTAGTTCCGGCACGGTAATTTGCTTCTGCCGTTGTAACACGCGCTTCCGCCGTACTACGGCTTTCTTTTAGTACCGTGATGTTTTCCTGTAAAAGAAGGATATTATAGTAAGCTTTCCGGACATCCCGCTCCAATTGCGCCCGCGCCTTTTCAAAGGAAAGGATCCCTCCTTCAAAGTCAAGCCGCGTATTTTTCATACCTTCAAAGAGCGCAACATTTAAATTGAGAGAAAACTGTAAAGCAGCAGACATTCCCCACTGCCGTTCCGGAAAACTCATTGTTGTACCGTCTGGGAGCGTTGTTGTCGGAGCGTTATTGAGATGATACGTTGTTCCACTGAGAGAAACAGTAGGTATTAACGCATTCCATGCAAGATCAGTTTTTCGTTTTTTTGTTGCGGTTGCAATTCGTGTTGTTTCGAGGGATAAATTATTGCGCACTGCTAATTGAACAGCTTCAGCCATAGTGATTTGTCGCGGTTCTTGTGTATACAGTGGCACGGTTGTAAGTATTATAAAAAAAATAGCTACTAGTTTCATTAAACACCCCTTTTATATAAAAAACCTTGTAATCCCAAGCAAATAAAACGAAATAATACTCGAATATTCACTTCTTTTTGATGCATAAGCATAGAAACTAATAAAAAAAGAATCCATTGGTTGTCTATATTCTCATAGATACCGGGAAATTGTATTGTTTTTACATCATAATTAAAAATAACTGGTTTTTCAATATGGATAGTCTTCGTTCCATCTATTGCATGCAATAATTCCGGCCACGAACGAAAATACTCGCTAACACTGTATAAAGCTGCGTACAACTGTTCGTCGGATCGCTCTGTCGCATGCACTCCTTCGTTGATACAACGGTTTATTTGCTCAAATTCTGTGATAAAAAATTGCTTTATCATAGATTCTTTACTTGAATAATGTGAATAAAGACTGCTTTTTGATAAACCCATACGGTCGGCAATGTCTTGCATAGAAGCTTGAAAGAGACCAGAATTTGCTATTTCTGTAGCAACAGCATGGAATAGTTCTTTGTTTTCATCGTGTTGTACTGTTATAATGGTATGTTCAAGATGATCATAATTAAACGCATCAATAGTTTCTTCATTAAGGGCAATACCGTACATAATTTTTTGTTTTGCACAGTTAATATACATATTAATAGAGTCTTCAGAATAATCTTGTATATATTTATGAAAATATACACTTAAAGAAATCACCGTTATCATAACACAGTAACTCTCTATCGTACCGTCTAAAAACCAAAACTTTTGTATATCAGTAAACCATTTTTGTGGAAATGAAGTAATCTCATTCAAATAAATCCGCTTATATATATACATTAAAGAAAAAACAAATTTTTCACGGTTGCGTAAACAGTATTCAATATTAGCATGGCTAATAATACAATATTTTTCTTTTTTATCGGAATTCTTAGTAGCTTTATCATAATAAGGTTGTATGTATGCATTATATTCTTCAAAAAAACAGTCACACATTGATTCTATCAAAGCTTGTTTGTTGTTAAAGTATCGATACAACGCGGATTTACTGATCTGTAATGAATCTGCCAGTTTTGAAAGGCTTGTTGCATGATACAAGTCTGCTCCCCATACTCGAAAAGCAGCTTGAATAATATCGTTTCGTGTCATAATGTTACCGACCGTTCGTTAACATACTAAAAATCTTTGTGTATGACAAGTAGTTTATACTCTTTTCTTTTTTGGTATTTTTTTGTACCCTATAAGTAGAGATAGGAAAAGAGTGTTCAAATTTTTATACTCTAATTTTTTATGGAGGGCTTGACAGTTTATGAAACATATAATGTTAATATTTTTTTTGGCGACTACTGTAGTACTTCCTGTTGTAGCACAGGAACAAGAAACTGTTACTGAAGAGACGTCTGATAATTCCTCGATGTGGAAATATCTTTCGGCGGCTTTAGCAGTAGGTTTTGCATGTATTGGCGGTGGTATTGCAGTGGGGCAAATCGGGAGTGCAGCGATGGGAGCGATGAGTGAAAACGCAGAGCTTTCGGGAAAAACGTTGCCATTTGTTGGACTTGCCGAGGGAATTTGTTTATGGGGATTCCTGGTAGCTTTACTTATGCTTGTACTTAATAATTAAGGTGGATTACTTTTTTATTGGTGATCCGGAATTGCTCACGGCGTTCCGGTTTGTTGGTATTAGTGGTACTGCTGTTATGAATGCTGAACAGGCATATAATGCTTTTTCCCGTATAACGAAAGGAATTGATGTTATTGCGGGTGTTGTAGTACCACACGAAGAACAATCATGCAAAATTTTAATTCTCACTGAAGAAGTTGCTGATTGGCTTGGTGAGGAATTGATCCAATGGCAACTAAAGGGACAGTATCCGCTTACTGTAGAAGTGCCGGGTATTGGCGGGAGATTAACTGGGCGGCGAAGTCTTGTTAGTATCATCCGGGAAGCCGTCGGTATTCGGGTGTAGTATGGAGAAGGAATATGGAAGAACTACGATCAACTGATATTTTAGATCGGGAAATTTTGGAAGAAGCAAGACGTAAAGCGTATAAAATTTTAAAAGAAGTCGATGAATCGCTTCAAAAATCTTCAGAAGAATGGTCCAAACGGAGCCAAACAACTATCGATGAAGCACGACAAAAACAAGCGTTACGTATTGAAAAAGTTAGACACGAAACTTTTGCGCGTTTACCACTTGAAAAGCAACGAACCCGATTAAAAACTCTTGAAACGTTGCTTAACAAGGCTATAGCAGAATATGTACACCGTATTCCTCAGAGAGAAATTATTGAACTGCTAGAAAAAACTCTTAAAAAACAATCTATTCAATGCGATCAGGTCGATGAGATTATTACAGTACAAGCTTATCATATTCAAGAATCTGAAGCTGTTTCGATAGTAGAAAAAGTTTTTCTTCATAAAGAAATAGAAAAACGACCTGCTGCTGCAGATTTTACCCCTTTATTTCCTTCAATTTGTTTAAATACCCATCAATTCCGTATCATTGTTTCAATAGACACATTAATACAAAGCGTATTAGAAGAACACCGTGCCGAATTAATTGAAGCGCTGCTTGGTTCTTCACCCGTTCTTTCTCCTGCATAAGGGAAGAGAAATCCAAACGTACTATGAGTCGTGTAAGATCAAAACCTTGGACTTCTGGATTTGAACTACCCCTAGGACAAGCTCAGTGGATTGTACCTAGCTGCACGGCTGCAACGGTGCTTATCGTTTCTCCAATTGACGGAATGCCTGTCGATTGCAACGACCCGGCATACGTGTCTCGGATATTCTTTGCAGCATGCACATCTACATGATCCCTGTGTCCACAATGTCTACAGACATACCGTGACTTATTGCGGGATTTTTTATCAATAGTTCCGCAAATATTACCCTGCTGAGATGGGTATCAAGGGTTTATATTCACTTCATTAATGGCATGGAGCTTGTATGTTAATTGCTGTTCAAACTGTGAGAATGACCAATTCGAAAGCCGCGAGTTGCATTGTTTCCCTTTGTTTTTCTGTGTTCTGATTCCCTTAAGTCCTCAAGGACATGCGTCTGTACATCTTAAGTATTCGCAGCTTGGTGATGCAATGGTTGAAGTCCTCATATACCACTTTTTCCTATTTTTCCTGATCGGCTTTTGAGTTTCCGTTTTGCTGACGGGTGCGGTTGTACCATCGACGATTATATGCATACTTTCGTTTCACTGTCTTACAAACTTTTGATGAGAAATTTGTTCTGTCTGATAAGGTTACGAGATTATATAAGCCGCTATCTATTCCGATAATTGCTTTACCTGAGTGATTCTGGTAAGGTTGAACCTGATAATGTGATACGATTTACAAACTATGCGGAATAAAGTGCAATACCCGTATTCTTCCCCCACAGACAAGAAGGTTGTCAGGTTTCCCCGCCTTGAAAGGCACAGTGTATTCAAAGAGAGCTGTTGTGCTTTTTTGGCTCCCGGTACTTCTATTTGCTGTATTGTATGAGTGGAATTCCACGATTTCATCCACGTGAGCGCTTGTTGTGCCGGAGACTGCAACAGTGCTGTGGGGAGATTTTGACTGAGCGTTTTAGCGGAAGCATAGCCGAACTTGCCACAGGCAGTGGGCTTTCTTTTTCAATACCCATAACCCACAGTATGGTCTTTACAAGTTCTGGAATATATTCCAAGACTTCTAAAATGTATTCCAAGACTTCTAAAATGTATTCCAAGACTTCTAAAATGTATTCCAAGACTTCTAAAATGTATTCCAAGACTTCTAAAATGTATTCCAAGACTT
>JAISSB010000042.1 GCA_031273325.1 Treponema sp.
TGATTCCTGATTCCTGATTCCTGATTCCTGATTCCTGATTCCTGATTCCTGATTCCTGATTCCTGATTCCTGATTCCTGATTCCTGATTCCTGATTCCTGATTCCTGATGTTCATTTTACCCGATTTCTCCTCTTTTGTCAAGATTGTAGCCGTACTGTGGCTACTTTATGTACAACACTGTTGTACTTTTAGGGAGAATACCCAATTTAAATAATGAGGTCTAGCTCTCAGAAGTCTGTCCCCAAAAGAAAGTCTATCCTCAAGAAGGTCTGTCCCCCAAGAAGGTCTGTCCCCCGAAAAGCTTGTCCCCAAAGGTCTGTCTCCCAAAGGTCTGTCCCTCAAGAAAGTCTGTCCTCAAGAAGGTCTGTCCCAAAGAGATCTGCCCCTAGAGGGTTGCGCGCATACCGAGAGAAAACTGTACGTCTGCGGACGTCCCCGGCTTGTACTGAATGTAGGGGGCAGAATCTTGGTACATTCGTTTATTTGTCTTTGAAATAATATCCAATTCTGCAAATACTGTGAAAGAGACCCATGGAAAAAATTGAGGAACAGCGTATGTCCCAAAAAGGGAAGCGATAAAGGTGCGTTCCACTGTGTCTCCCGACCCTGACGGAGTATAGCTCATAATATTTGCTCTTTCGGCATTATTACCGGCTTCATTGTGCGACATAAAAGGGTTCATCGCACCGTGCAGCATGCCGAAGAGCCGAAAGCCGATTTCCCAGTTGTTCGGAACGCTTAAATGCGCGTCAAACTGTGCAACAAGCGCATCTCCGCCGTAGGGATAGCCGATATATTCAAATGAATACGAATCCCCCGTATTAAACGATATCCGCCGGTTAAGCACCATAAAATCAACCCGGTCCCGCCGGTATAGTTCCGGACTCGTGTACACGCCTTCCACAGCCATGGTGAAAAATGCCGGCTTCCCCACATTCAACGGTCTCGTGTATTCAACGCCGCCCAAAATCCCCCACGACCCCGCTTCACTGTCATTTTCATTCGGTGCGCGCGCCTGATCCAGCACCCACTGCACATAAGCGTTCCACCGGGGCGCAAAGGCAAAATCCGCCTCTATATGGGCAATCGCATTAAACAGCGCTTTTTCGTCCCAGTTATGATAGATAAACGCAGGATTCAAATAGCGGATATTAAAAAACTGATCTTGATAGATAATATTCTCTGATATCGAGAATACGAGCTTCGGCAGAATGCGGAATTCCAACCGGTGGAGCATAAAATACCGTGATTTCTCGATTCCGCTCCCGTCATAATCATATTTATCATAGATAGTCGTTAAGAGATCGTAGCGGAACTTATCATAAAACAACGAAAACCGCAGATAATTATCAAAATCCCGGTTACTGTCAATGAGAAAATTCCCGCTCTGCCCATTTCCCCACTGGAGCCGGTCCCGTCCTACGCTTAATGTCATGTGTTTTGTCCCAACAGCCACGAACGCCCGTTTGGGAAACTCACACTCCATATCGTAACTGTGAGGCGGGATATTTAAGGTGAATCCGCTCGCGTACGCGTCGGCATATATCCGCATTTTATACTCAGGTTTTCCGGGCGGAATCAATGCGCCGATATTGTCCGGATATGTGAAACGGTCCTTTTCTTCAGTATTAAAATTCCAACTGTATTGAATATCTGACGTAACATAGAACCATGAACCTAGTACCGCAGAGAGGTCGATTTGTGCAAGCGGCGCACGGTTAATAAGCCGTTTGACCCAATCATCTTCATTAACAAAATCTTCGGTGTTACTGTGGCTGTACATTTCAAGGTTCAGCGCGAGCCGTGCGTCCAATTGCACCCCATCGCCAAAACCAAAGCGGAGCGGGCTATGCACTGTCTCGTACAGTGCTGTGTACAGAGACAAAATATCCGGCTCAAGCGTTTGGGGGTTTATCCGTTCGAGGATAAGGAGCGCTTCTGCCTTCGTCCACGGGCGGACAGCAGACGGAGTCCCGATCCCATAGAGACGGTATAACGAGTCCATGTCTTGGTACACCGGCGAAGAGAGCGGGATAACTTCTGCTGTTTCGGCAAAGAGAATCGGTGAAGTTATAGAAAGAAGAAGAAAAATAGAAAAAATGTTTAAATGTTTCATAGTTTGATGTCCTTTTAAATAATCTCTTTGCCGCATAGCTTTAATCAGGGGATGATTGCGTCAAGTATCGGTCCCCACGGTCCTGCTTCGCCTTTACTGTTTTCGTAGCGCAAGCAGAAATATACTTTTTTCCCGCGGTCTTCTTGAGGAAAATCGAATCGGTGCGTTTTTTTGCGGGTAAAAACCGAATGGGGGAGTTCGTCTCCTGATTGAGGCGGGGCTGTCAATTCCCGTGCGGCGCCTCCGCCTGACGGTGCGGAAGACCCCAAATTCGGCATAATCCCGTAGTATATCCTTAAGCCGTAATTGGTGCGGTCTGAATCTGCTATGTCGGAATTGATTTTTTCCACCCGCAGTTCAATGAGGTGGATGCCCGGAAACCTTATCTCTGCGGTTGCCTGTGCGGACGGCGGTAAAACAGGCGTCGGCTTTGTGTCATGCACATGGAGCCGCAATTCAAGGCGTTGGGGCACACCGATTGCGTCATTAAAGTTGATATACTTGTTGATAAACAGGCGCACGAAGGCGGTCAGCTCGCTGTTTGCTTCTCTGCGTTCACGCCGGATTACAGACGTTGCATCGCCGGATTCTGCACGATCATCCTTGAGAATATAAGCAGTGAAGAGCGTGTTCAGTTTTGTACACGCTTCGGCCGGCAGTCCCAATGTATCTTTCTGCGCTTGAACCACCGTATTAAAATTTGTGACCCACACCCGAAATTCCGCAAAGGATCTTGGTATAGATTCTGCCATATACAATCTCTCCTTTATTAGATTAGTATTAAAGCATAGTATAGCCATTTAAAATCTGTTTTGCAATCTCTTAATGCCCATATTAAAAATTCTCATTCCCGGGTTTTAATGTTCCGGACGTACAGTTTAATGTTCCGGACGCATGATTTAATGTTCCGGACGCATGGTTTATTTTTCCGGACGCATGGTTTATTTTTCCGGACGCATGATTTAATCTTCCGGACGCACAGTTTAATCTTCCGGACGTATAGTTTATTCTTCCGGACATACAGTTTATTCTTCCGGACGTATAGTTTATTCTTCCGGACATACGGTTTATTCTTCCGGACGTATAGTTTATTCTTCCGGACATACGGTTTAGTTTTCCGGACATACGGTTTATTCTTCCGGACGTACAGTTTATTCTTCCGGACATACAGTTTAATATTCCGGACATACGGTTTATTCTTCCGGACATACAGTTTATTCTTCCGGACGTACAGTTTATTCTTCCGGACATACAGTTTAATATTCCGGACGTATAATTTAATATTCCGGACGCATGATTTAATGTTCCGGACATATAGTTTAATCTTCCGGACATACAGTTTAATCTTCCGGACATACAGTTTAATCTTCCGGACATACAGTTTAATCTTCCGGACATACGGTTTATTCTTCCGGGCATACAGTTTATTCTTCCGGACATACAGTTTATTCTTCCGGACATACAGTTTATTCTTCCGGACATACAGTTTATTCTTCCGGACGCATGGTTTAGTTTTCCGGACATACGGTTTATTCTTCCGGACATACGGTTTATTCTTCCGGACGCATAATTTAGTTTTCCGGACGTATGATTTAATGTTCCGGACGCATGATTTAATCTTCCGGACGTACGGTTTATTCTTCCGGACGCATAGTTTAATCTTCCGGACCTAGGTTTTAGTTTTGCAGACCCGGGGTTGGATTCAAGGGATAAATCTTCTTAGGGACAGACCTTCTTGAGGGATAGCCCTTCTTGGGGGACAGACCTCTTGAGGGAAGACCTTCTGGAGGAGACCTTTTCGGGGGACAGACCTCTGGGGGAAGACCTCTTGTAGGAACAGACCTTTCGGGAGCAGACCTCTTTTGAGGGCAGAATCTCTTGGGAGCAGACTTCTTGTAGGGACAGACTTCTTTGAAGACAAATCTCTTTGGGGACATTTGGGGGACAGACCTCTTGAGAGCTAGACCTCATTATTTAAATTGGGTATTCTCCTTAAAAAGTACTACACTATATGTATATAGCCAACAGTATGGCTATAATCTTGACAAAAGAGGAGAAATCGGGTAAAATGAACATCAGGAATCAGGAATCAGGAATCAGGAATCAGGAATCAGGAATCAGGAATCAGGAATCAGGAATCAGGAAATCGAAGAAATCTGCACTGGTATTGTTCTTTGTTACGGTATTGTTCTGCTTAACGTTTAATCTTTCTGCACAAAATCATCAAAAAATTATTCCTATTGACAGTGAAATCTATGTCGCAATCAAAGCTCTCTACATTGCTCACGGATTGGCGCTTCCTTCAACGGCCGGTCCGTGGAGTGAAGACGAATTGTTGTTGATGTTGAGCCGCCTCGACCAATCTAAACTTAAAGGCAGTGAACAAGGTGTTTATGATTTTGCGTACAACGAGTTAACCAAAGACGAACAGAAGAGCTTTCGGTTTACCGGCACTGTAACGACAGAAGTGTACGCGCACACCAACACGACTGACTTTATCCGGACTGACGATTATATTCGTCCGATGAATCTGACACAGCCTTTCTTGGCGCTCAATGTTGCATTGCGTATCACGGACTTCGGTTACGGCACCGCTGAGTTTTCTATCGGGAATGAAAAATTCAATGCATCAATTGCCGAAGACGGCACCCAATATACCTCAGTGCCAGACGCATTCGGACACACTGTCGGCTCGACGTTTTTTGGAACAGCGGCTTTCGGTACGAATATTCCTATGGTTCCGCCCGGCACCCTTAACGATTTAAATTTTAATTTTCCGTCTCGGGCATTTGTTTCTGTTGGTTCCCATGGGTGGAATATAGAGGCAGGACGTGAACGATTGTCGTGGGGACCGGGAGAATCCGGCAATTTTCTGGTAGGAAGCCACGTAGATTATCATAATAATATCCGCACCACATTTTATAATAATCATTTTAAATACGTGTTTAATGTATCTGGTTTTCCGTCTCCGGACGAATATTACGGCGTGTCAAATGACAACATGGAACGGATTACCGATACCGGTATCAATCATCTCGGACTTAATTTGTTTATTGCACATCGGCTGGAATGGCGTCTCTTTAACAAACTCAACATGGCGCTTTCAGAAGCTATTATGTATCAGCCGGAAGATACGCTTGATATGCAGTATTTTCTACCGACTATTGTATTGCACAATTTATACAGACGGCATGAATCAAATTCGCTGCTTACGTTGGAAGCTGATTACGCACTTATGCCGCGCCTCAACATTTACGGGCAACTTGCTGTTGACGAGTTTCACTTACCGGGCGAGCCGGTACCAGGCACTGTCGACGATGTAACTCCTGACGCTTTCGGGTTCATGCTTGGTGCAAAGACTGCTTTTTCTTTGTGGAATGGTATGGTTTCAGCGTCCGTTGAAGCTGCATACACCGATCCATATCTGTACCTGCGCGCTCAAGATTTTAACGCACAAGCAAATAAACGCGAATTAAATTATGTGGTGGCAAACCGGTATATATCTATGCCCTACAGCTCTACGTCTCCGCTCTTTGTCGAAGAGTTTTTAGGTTATCGGTGGGGAGGAGATGCAATCGCATTCAATGCTCAGGGTGCATACCGTGATTTCGGCGCATGGAATGTTGGAGTAAATGCGCTCTTTATGATCCACGGTACGTTTGATAAATGGACACGATGGTCTGCCGTTGATCAGGCGGATAATCCAAACGGTTGGGATAGTAGTGCTACCGGTGATACATTGTATGCAAACCGTCCAGGCAATCAAAGTACTCCGACTGATCATCATTATCAAGCTAATTACGCTGACACAGATGTTTCAGACCGGAACGCTCCTTCCTATCTCACTGCTTTATCACTATTTGGTTCCTATAAAATTCTTGCTCCACTCCAGCTATATGGGCAGGTTGATATGGTTACTGTTGCTAATAAAGGAAATATTAAAGGCAAGTCAGCTAATGATATTCAAATTACTGTGGGAATGCATTATCAATTTTGACATCAATAGGGACAGACCTTCTCTGGGGGGAATGATCTTTGGGGGACAGACCTTCTGGGGGAAGACCTTCTGGGGGAAGACCTTCTTAGGGGGAGGCGGCAAAGCGCTGCGTTATTGCAGCGGCAGCCTTTCGTCCCTCTCCCATTGCAAGAATCACTGTTGCCGCACCGTGTACGCTATCACCACCTGCAAATACAAAAGGAATTGACGTAACTTGATCCTGATCAACTATGATCGCACCCCGTGAATCCGTGTTCAATGCGCTCACCGTGCGGGCTAACAGCGGATTGGGGTGATTTCCTAACGCAACAATAACCGTGTCGCACGCGAAAAAATCTGTCTGGCCGGATTCAGGAACCGGGGAGCGCCGTCCGGACGAATCGGCTGCTCCCAGCCGAAGCCGTTGCAGCTGCAATCCACTAACCCGCCCGTGATCAGTGCCGATAATCTGAAGCGGTGTTCTTAAGAAGTGAATGGTGATCCCTTCCTCCTCAGCATGAGCAATCTCTTCGGCGCGGGCAGGCATTTCCGCGCGGGTGCGCCGGTAGATAATATGTACGTCAGCTCTCAAACGCCGCGCAACACGGGCGGCGTCCATTGCAACATTTCCCCCGCCGATAACTGTCACGACCTTTGAGTAAAACAGGGGGGTGTCCCCGCCGCGGCCAGCTTTCATTAAGTTTACCCGAGTGAGATATTCGTTTGCCGAACATACCCCCACGAGATCCTCACCCGCAATGTTAAGAAATTGCGGCAAACCGGCACCGGTTCCAATGAATAATGCGTCGAATGTGCGCTGTAATTCGGCAACGGTAAAAGTCCGCCCAATAAGCGTGTCCGTCTTAATTACAACGCCATACGTCCTGAGCCGCTCAAGTTCTGCATCTACTATTTGTTTCGGGAGCCTAAATTCAGGGATACCGTACTGGAGAACGCCGCCCGGATAGGGCAAAGCTTCAAACACGGTAACCGCATGCCCTGCACGCGCACAGTCTGCCGCAACGGTCAATCCCGCCGGTCCGGAACCAATAACAGCTACTTTTTTCCCGCTTGTTTTTTCACTTTTTTCACATGGCGCTCTCTGTTCCGGCACCGCTTCAGGGTGTTCCCGTTCCCAATCGGCAACAAACCGTTCTAACCGTCCAATCCCAACCGCGTGCGCCGGATCCTTTAAAGCAATCCCCACCGTACAGGCGCACTGACACTGTTTCTCTTGGGGACAGACCCGCCCGCAGATCGCAGGGAGCGCATTCGTTTGAGTGATAATCTGCAGAGCTTCCCGGTAACGCGCCCGCTGAATCTGCGCAATAAAACGAGGAATATCGACTGCAACCGGACAGTGTGCAACGCATGGAGCAGTTGGACACCCAAGACAGCGCAGCGATTCAAGCCGCGCTTCCTGCTCACTGTAGCCGAGCGCAACTTCACTCATCGTGTGTATTCTTGACTCCGGATCCTGAACGGGCATCGGTTGAGCCGGCACTTTAAGCCGCTCTTGAACAGGTATCGATTCACCGCGCGCAGCACGCTGTGCAAATGATAATACAAGCTGATCCATAAACAGAGAGCCTCCGTGGTTATTCCGATAAGAATTCAATACTGTCCGTGAGTTCAAAGCTATCATTCGTTAAATGAAACTGTGTGAAAGCTCCACGGGTAGCTTCGATGTGCATATCTTCAAAAATAAACAGCGCTTCAACACCGTCAAGCGATTCAATCAGTGCGCGCCCCTTGTCATAACCCAATACAAAAACTGCAGTAGAAAGCACGTCCGCCACCGTTGAACTGTCGGTAATAACGGTCACCGAAAGAAGCCCCGTGCGTGCCGGGTACCCATCTTTCGGTGAAAGAATGTGGTGATAATGAACGCCGTCTTCTTCAAAGAACCGTTCGTATACGCCCGATGTTACCAGCGTTGCATTGTGTACTTCTACATATCCAACGATATCACGTTCAATCCCACTGTCGCGTGCGAAACGCGGGTCTTGGATACCGATTCTCCAGGGACTGCGGTCTTTTTTGATCCCAAACGCAAAGACATTGCCGCCAAGATTAATAATCGCACGCGGAATGGCAGCTTCAAAGAGAATCCGCACAGCCTCGTCGGCAGCGTAGCCTTTTGCAATAGCTCCCAAATCAAGCCCCATACCGGCTCTTAGCAAAAAGACGCTCGATTGTTCCGGGTCAAGCTGTACCTGACGGTAATCAACGAGTGAAAGTGCCGCATCTATTGCTGCTTGAGTGGGGATGCGCGAATACGAGGACGTTTCGGGAATAGGAAGGTCTGTCCTCTCATACAGGGGTATCTGCGGAGGATCAAAGCCGATGTTCCACAGTTTGACCAGAGGACCGACGGTTGGATCAAAAGCACCGTGCGAAAGTTCTGCATAGAAAAGCGCAGTTTCAATGAGAGAAAAAAGATCGCTGCTGACAGTAACCGGTGCAATGCCGGCATTCGCGTTGATACGTTCAAGCTCGGTTCCGCTTTTATTTGCACTCATCGTATCTTCAATAGCATGAAAACGGTTGAATATTTTTTGGTATATCGGCTTTTTACCGTATTCGTAGAGCTGAATCGTACACACGGTACCTAGTACTAATTCAGATTCAGACGGTTCGCCCCTTGAGCATGCTGAAAAACAAAGAGCGGTGAGTACTGCAAGTGTTTTATATTTCATAGCGGGCAAGAGAACCGGAATTCTCAAAAACGTCAACGGCACAGAGCAGTTCCGGTTGAAGATTTTGCGCTTCCAGAGCGGCATAAAACTTTTCAAAAATATAGTAAGCTAACCGTTCAGCGCTTGGATTGTTGGAAAAAGAGGGATTGTCATTCAAATTGCAATGATCAAGCGGTGCAACAGTATCTTTGAGAATCTGTCTGATAAGAGAAAAATCAACAAGAATACCGTCGGCATCAAGTTCTGCACCCTTTAACCATACTCGAACGGTATAATTATGACCATGGAGCTGTTCACATCTTCCGTTATATGCTGACAGAAAATGAGCGGCTGCAAATTCTGTTTCCACACGAACCAAAAACATAGATAATACTATAGCACGGTATGCAAGACTATACAACCTTCAAGGGCGTGGCGCTACACAGAGAAGGGATTACTTGACACAAACGCAGAATCACAAGTACACTAAAACATTACTGTATACAGTGTTTAAATATTATGCCGTAACGGATTTATCCATGTACACACGAGAATTTCAAAAGCCACGGAAGAGTCCGCTTGAAGAGTCGCAAGTGGTTGTGGGGACATGGAATCAAATATTTGAATCAACCGACCTTTCAGGCGTACGAAAACCGTTGGGGATTTTCATGCCATCGTGGTTGCAAAATTACCGACTTAAGGAATGGGAATCGTTTAGTATTTATCATAACAGCCTTTCTCTTGAGCTTGTTTTTACGAATCTCAAATATTACCAATCACTGTTTCTCTTTCTCTACGACCGGGTTACGAAAGAACAGTATTATATGAGCCGGTTGCTTCCGTTTACCTCAAGAAAACTGTCTAAAACGCTGCTTAACTCTTCTCTTGAAATCCGCACTCATACTCTTTTTTTCCGCGTACATAATTGGCTTGCAGCGCATACTATTGCGCTCGATCTTGATATAGAAGCGTCGCTGAAGCGTCCACCGCTGACTCTCCATATCAGTTTTGAAGTGCCGGAACATTTTACACCGTTGACGGTTAATATGCTTATGGGAGAACGTCAACCGCTGTATATGTGTAAACTGTTAAGTCCGCTTGAAGGAGACGTAATGCTTGGAGGGACCCGTTGGTTACTTAAGTCAACAAACGCGTGCGGCATTGTTTGTGACGGAAAAGGGTATTACCCGTATAGGAGTCATGCGCTTCGGTGTATGGCAGCGGGTGTTGCCGACAACGGTTTGTATGGGTTCAGTGTCGGGGAGAATCAAGCAAAGAATCCTTATCAAAACAATGAAAATGCGCTATGGTATAACGGTGTACTTACAGCGTTTCCACCGGTACATATTACAATGCCGAATGGAATAGAGTCAGAGTGGATTATTCAAGATTTGGAAGGTATGGTAGATTTAGTATTTACCCCCCAGGAATATATCCGTAGTACGTTTAATGCGCTGGTTAACAGGATTGATTATATCGCTCTTTTTGGTTATTACAATGGAGATTTAGTAGATTTAACTGGGAACCATGTACCGATTCGTACCGTATGGGGGCAGGGAGAAAAGTTATATATGCGGGTGTGATTATGGAAAAACAAGATATTGAAAAAGGAGTCTATGCACCAGGTGAATTAGAGGCAGTACGCAAACGCTTGGGTGCAATCGACAAAGATGAAGCAAATCGTATATCAAAGCTGTTGGGAGGAAAAGTTGGTACTGAACGAGAGCAAGAACCGACTGTTCCGCTTCATTCGCGAGGGAATAGAAAGGTTGGCGGTAAGGCAAAAAAGGAAGATCAAACCCATGCCGGAAAAGTTAAAGCTGATTCAAAGGCTAAAGCTGCTTCCAGAGTTAAAACGCTTTCTGAAGATGATCCGACAGTTCCTATTAAAGCGAATTATAAAAACCGGGTTGAAATGGATCGCTATGCTGCCGATCCGGAATTTGGAATAAAATCTGGCGGGCAAGTATTTGTTTCTATAGCGTCACTGTTTAACGCACCGCCTGATTACGTTAACCCGCTATTTGTGAAACAAAAGCTTGACAAATACTATAAAGTCGTTGAACAAATGGTCATTTCAACGAGAACAATGCTTCCACGGAATAATAAAACGAGAGACGAACAATTGCAAAAATGTTCGCCGCTAGCTTTTTCAATTATTGATGTTTTGCGGCGAGTTGGTATAGAGCAGATGAGTTCTGATATGAGAGTAGTACAAGCTAATCCGCGCCATACCCTTGTGATTGATTTATCCGACATTTTAAGAGTAGTGTACCGTCCTGTGTATCTCGTAGAACTGCTTGATCCGGAAATACATATACGCGGGTCTTACAATATTCTTTCTACTGTGCTGGTACAGGAAGGAGTATTTTCACCGCAACAATGTCAAGAACTTACAAATGCTGCAATAGAAGCATTTACCACTATGCGCCTGAAATTACATTTCAGCTTATATCCGCTTTTAATGAAATTAATTTCCGATAGATTTATACCGTATAATCAATTTTTCCAAGAACGTAAGAATAGATTTTGCCATTTCCTGCATGTTCAAGAAACTGACCGTATAAATCCTGAAGAACTGATTCCGTCAGCACCGTCAGAAGAAACGCAAGAAGCTGAATCAACGGTAAAATCTACCGTGCAATCAACTGAAAATCAAGCATTAAAATTGGTTAACCAAGGACTTACTATCTTAGAAACGCTGTTTCCTCAATCGAACTGGATTCATGTCAATGATGCTCCCCCAGATCTATATCCCTACTTTAAACCTTTACTTGATTTGAAGTACGGGTATGAACTGATTGCCCCCCATGACCCGCTCCTTCAATGTGCAGTACTGTCACAAACGCTCGAAGAATTATTTTTCGGACTCCATTTAGCTCGGTGGACAGCAATACCGGGAACTGAAATAACCGAAGATTCTATTGGTAACATCATTAATAATTGGCATAATTTTATTGAAATAGGATTTCAAAAAGAGTATTTACCCCGCCTTCTCGAATACTGTAAGAATGTGGAAAGTGATTCCGACTCTAGCCGCGCTCCTTTTGCACGGCGTTTAGCAAGCGATCTTTGTTGGATTAAAAAACTGTTCTTTTTCCCCTATTATGCACAAAAAGCAGAATATCCCTCTCCTTTCTTAAAAGGAGAATCCGTGGCGTTGTATGCTGAAGTGCATAAACTGCACAAATACCTCACGCACATTGCCAATGCTATCAATCAAGCGAACCGTGCCGGAGGGGCGACAGCTCAAACGCCCTGTGCAGGTATTGAAAACCCGTGGGAACCGTATAATTTTCAACTGCCGAATCCGCTTTCAAAGCGGTTAGCAATACTGTTGCCGGAAAAAAAGCGGACCAATACTTCGTTGATTATGTTTGTTTTGTCCATTCTCACCGTGCTTGATTATCTTATGAACAACGAACAGAGTTGGACGTACCGTGAAGAACAAATTCCCCTGTTCCGCAGTGTTAATGGCGAAGGAATCACGCCGCAATTCGGCACCGATACGAAGATTGATCCGGACATGCTGTTTAAACAAGCTATTAAGGCGATGCAACAGAAACAAGCCAACAGTTAACCCCGTCTTAAGTTTTTCTGGATTAATGCTATCCGCTGTTGTACTGAAGCTTGAGACGTGAGGGGATCGGCAGGCGTATTGAAACAGTAATCAACTAACCGTTCAATCGAGGATTCCGCAACATGAAGGCGGGTATCTGCAGAAGCGTAATAGATGAGCAGCCGTCCGTCCTCGTCAGCTATGGCACCGTTGCTAAATACCACATTTGATACATCGCCGACCCGCTCTCTTCCTCGCGGAGCGATAAGGTATCCGCCCGGTGCTGCTGTGACTGTCCGGGGATTTTCAAGGGCAGTCATAAATGCGTATATAACGTACCGGAGACCGGCAGCTGTGTTCCGTACACCGTGTGCAATGTGCAACCACCCGTGCGGCGTTTTAATGGGGACAGTCCCCGCACCGTTTTTTACTTCTTTAATGGTATGATAAACTTTTTCGTCCAAAATAGTTTCGTCGGTGATTACTGCCGGATTCATACTGTCGCTCAGTGCAGTACAAATTCCTCCGCCGGAACCGGTTTCAATAAAGCCGTCTTGAGGGCGGGTATACAACAGATATTTTCCCTGAACAAACTCCGGGTGCAGCACTACATTGCGTTGTTGCAGGGACTTTGTCTTAAGATCGTGCAACCGCTCCCATACTTTTAAATCTTTTGTACGGACAATGCCAGCTGCAGCGGTAGCGCTTGAAGTGTCTCCCCGCGGAGCCGAAGGATCTTTGCGCTCAGTGCAGAAGATACCGTAGATCCACCCGTCTTCGTGAGCGGTCAGACGCATGTCATAGACATTGACGTCTGCTTCGTCCGTTTGATCGAGGAGTATCGGGTAATCTTTAAATACAAAATGGTCAACGCCGTTTGGGCTTTCCGCGAGCGCGAAAAAACTTTTTCGGTCTGCTCCTTCAACCCGCACAACAAGACAGTAGACGCCGTTAAGTTTAAGCGCACCCGCATTAAATGTTGCATTGACCGCCATCCGTTCCAAGAGAAAAGGATTCGTGTGGGGGTCAACATCATAACGCCAGAACAAGGGCGTATGCTCTGCCGTCAGAACCGGAAAGCGGTACCGTCTAAAAATACCGTTTCCTGCCTGCCGAACCGGTATGTTGGATCGGTCAATTAATGTGTTATATTCGGCTTTAAGTGCGACGAGCCGCTCGTCAAAAGTATTAGTATGCATAGATTATTCTTTGATCAAAAGGTGTAATTCGTCTAGTTGTTTTTGATCGACGGTGCTTGGACACCCATCCATTAAACTTTGGGCGTTTGAATTCTTGGGAAAGGCAATTACTTCTTTTATAGAACTTTGCCCGCTCATCAGCATAACGAGGCGATCCAAGCCAGGCGCTATGCCGCCGTGGGGAGGGGCGCCGAATTTAAAAGCGGTTGTTAAAAACCCAAACCGTTCTTCCGCTTCAGCTTCGTCAATTCCTACGACTTTAAATATCCGTTTCTGTAAGGCGGCGTCATGAATACGGATCGATCCGGACGCAAGCTCATAGCCGTTGAGTACCAAATCATAGAGATCCCCTTTTACTGCGCCCGGATCTTGTTCAAGCGTCGGTATATACTGTGCTTGAGGAGCGGAGAAAAAGTGGTGTGCCGCTTTCCACTTTTGTTCTTCAGCGTTGAACTCAAATAATGGAAAGTCGATAATCCAGACAAACGCAAAGTCAGCCGGATTATATGCCTTGAGGTCTGTCCCCAACTTTGTCCGAAGCGCTCCCAACGCTCTGTTGACGACTGTTCTGCGCGAATCCGCCGCTATTAAGATCAAGTCTCCGCCCTGTGCGTGCAAACCGTCGATAATAACCTTCTCTTGCCCGCTGAAATATTTTGAAATCCCTCCCTCAAGTTTGCCGTCATGCGTTACTTTCATCCACGCCAAACCGGACGCTTGATACACTTTAGCAAGCGATTCCAACGCTTCAATCTGCTTCCGTGAATAGTGCGCCCCGCCGGGTACCACGAGCGCTTTGACCGCCCCGCCGGACTCAAGCGCATCATGAAACACCCGGAATGTACTTCTTTCCCCGAAAGAACTAAAATCCTGCAACTCAAGTCCAAAGCGTATATCCGGCTTATCAGTACCGTATCTTTCTTGCGCTTCCGTATAGGTGATACGCGGAAAATGCTCGGCTATATGCATATCCAGCGTTTTCTTAAAGATATGGTTTAAAAGTTCTTCGGTCATCGTGAGAACGTCTTCCCGGTCGACGAAGGACATCTCAATATCAATTTGGGTGAATTCGGGCTGCCGGTCGCCCCGTGCGTCTTCGTCACGGTAACAGCGGGCGATTTGGAAATACTTATCAAAACCTGCAACCATTAAGAGTTGTTTATACAGTTGAGGAGACTGCGGCAATGCGTAGAATTGCCCCGGATATAAACGGGAAGGAACCAAGTAATCACGCGCTCCTTCAGGGGTTGATTTAATAAACGTCGGCGTTTCAATCTCATAAAAACCGGCTCCGACAAGCCATTCGCGTGCTGCGAAGTTCACGGCGCTCCGCAATGCAATACGGTGCTGCATACCCGATGAGCGGAGATCCATATAGCGGTAAAGGAGCCGTGTCTCCTCTTTTGCTTGCGTTTCCTCTTCGATTTGGAACGGAAGCGTCTCGCAGCGATTGAGAATAACGATATTATCTGCGACCACTTCAATAGTTCCCGTTTCCATAGCGGGATTTATCATAGCTGGCGGGCGGACGCGCACGGTTCCTGCTATCGCAACGCAATATTCTTGGTGCAGTTCACGGGCAACGCTTACGCATGCCGCTTCCGGATTGACCAAGACTTGAGTGATTCCGTAACGGTCACGCACATTAATAAAAAAGACTCCTCCATGATCCCGTGTCCGATGCACCCAGCCGTTTAATATAACTGCGGCGCCTGCGTCTTTTTCCCGCAATGCTCCGCACGTAACGGTACGTTTCATACAATTCATTGCTCTATCGTAGCATAATCCCGCTGAACATAAAAGCGGGGACAGACCTCAATTGGGCAGACTTCACAGGGACAGACCTCTTGAACTTTAAAAATGAAACGACCGTTTTATTAAAATCAAACGACCGTTTTTAAAAGTGATACGGGGTCTGTCCCCAGATGACAAGTGTCTGTCCCCGAATGACAAGAGGTCTGTCCCCAAAGAACAGGGGTCTGTCCCTGAATCAACAGAAGTCTATCCCCAAAGAACAGGGGTCTGTCCCTGAATCAACAGAGGTCTGTCCCTGAATCGACAGAGGTCTGTCCCTGAATCGACAGAGGTCTGTCCCCAAATAACACGGGGTCTGTGTCCGAATCGACAGAGGTCTGTTCTCGAATCGATAGAGGGCTGTCCTTGAATCGACAGAGGTCTGTCCCCAGACGACAGAGGTCTGTTCTCGAATCGATAGAGGTTTATCCCCGAATCAACAGAGGCCTGTCTCTGAATAACACGGGGTCTGTCCCCAGATGACAAGGGTCTGTTCTCAAATCAACAGAGGTCTATCCCCAAAGAACAGGGGTCTGTCCCCAAAAGACAAGGGTCGTCCCGAATCAACAGAGGTCTGTCTCTGAATAACACGGAGTCTGTCCCCAAAGACGGAGGTCTGTCCCCGAATGACAAGAGGTCTGTCCCCAGAGAACAGGGGGTCTATGTCCGAATCGACAGAGGTCTGTTCTCGAATCGATAGAGGGCTGTCCCTGAATCGACAGAGGTCTGTCCCCGAATGCAAGAGGTCTGTCCCCGAATGACAAGAGGTCTGTCCCCAGACGACAGAGGTCTGTTCTCGAATCGATAGAGGGCTGTCCCTGAATCAACAGAAGTCTATCCCCAAAGAACAGAGGTCTGTCCCCAAAAGACAAGGGTCGTCCCGAATCAACAGAGGTCTGTCTCTGAATAACACGGGGTCTGTCCTCAAAGACGGAGGTCTGTCCCAAGAGGAAAAAAATTGAAAATAATATTAACGAAATAAGAATTACACGGTATAGTATGTTGTATACAGAAAGCAGAAATGCTCTCTGTTTTTTTACGTGTCTTTTAAAGAGGCCCGTAGTCAGAAAGGCTATCAAACTTAAGCTGACTACGGTAAAATGTACACGTAGTACGGTGACAAACATAGTATAAAAATACCAAAACAGTCAACGTTACTACGTGTTCTCCTCTTTACATAGATATCCAACCTTGTTGGATAATATTTTTTTTGAGGAGGACTCTATGAAAAAGAGTCTTTATTTTGGAATTGTCACCCTTTTTGTGGCAATGAGTGTAGTGTTCATCGCGTGCAAAGATGACGAAGACGAGCCGGCCGGGGAAACCTTCACCGACGTAAGCGGAATTAGTCTTCCGCAGAATAATAACGCAGCTAAAGTCAACGCGAACTTGAAGATTGATTCTGCAAAGAAGAGTAACACCACGGAACTATCTATATCACGCTGAACGGCAGTACTAAAGGAAAAACTGTTCCTGCCGGTGATGTGTACAATGATATGTTTCCAAACGATAAGCCACTGACAGAGCAACTTGATTCAACAATTGCCGACAAAGGCTATTCGGCATTTGTCATCAAAGGCGTGGTAGATTTTTCAAAAAATGGGTACATCAAACAATTTAATCAAGCTCTTAATCTGTGGAAACCAGAAATCGCTGTATATTATGAGTTTCCCACAGTCGGGATCGGCACAGTTAATGTCTTCCGGGCAAAAGGCTATGATACAGGCGCGAATTCCTATGCACCTGATACACTTGGCGGCCTTGACATCTTACTCTTGGACGGCGTTTCGCCCAAAGTGATTACCCTTGAAGTAACGCAACCACAAAGCGGTAATACCGTAATCTACAAAATTGATTACAGCGCGGTAACATTCGCAGCTAACTAATACGAAGTTTTATCGGTATAGCCTGCCTTCACGGCAGGCTTTTTTTTCCTTTTAATTAATGCTACTTGTCAAAGTGATTTATAATCTTTAATATAATCGTATGACTACAGAACAACAAAAAAAACATAGCGTTATTATCATCGACTATGATATTGGTAATTTTGAAACATTTAATACTATCCTTGACGAGGAATATTATGTTTTTGTTGCTCCAGTGGGTTCTGACGCTGTTGATGTTGTGCGAAGTACGAAGCCTGATGTCATTTTGCTCAATATTTCTCTCCACAATATCGATGGATTTGATATCCTCAAAAAACTCAAAGGGAACGGAGAAACTCAAAATATACCGGTTGTTGCTCTTTCTAACAATACAGACAGTGAAATCGACGAGGAACGGTGTTTTCTTTTGGGAGTTTCTGATTATATCAAGAGTCCATTCAAGCCGGCGGTTGTGCGGGCGCGGATGCGGACACACATGCAAATTATACAGCAAAAATATGCCCTCGAACACGTTGGTATGATCGATTGGCTCACTAATATTCCAAACCGCCGCTGTTTTGACGGTCAGCTGTATATTGAATGGAAGCGGGCGCGCCGAGACAAGAAGCCGCTGTCATTCTTAATGATGGATGTAGATCTTTTCAAATCATATAACGATAGATACGGACATCCGCAAGGAGACACGCTCTTAAAATCGGTGGCAAAAGTATTTAAAAAAGCTGTGAGACGTCCTGCAGATCTGTGCGCACGGCTTGGAGGAGAAGAATTTGGTATTTTATTACCTGAAACGTCACTCGAACCTGCGGTCAGTATTGCTGAAGAAGTCCGTAAAAAGGTTAAAGCCCTTCAGGTACCAACTGCCAATCGTACAGAAATTACTTCAGTAACGATCAGTATTGGCGTTTCAACGATGATTCCAGACGGTAGTAACAAAGTTGAAGAACTTATGGCTGAAGCAGATCGAAACCTGTACGTTGCAAAAAATGCGGGACGCGATCAGGTATATGCAGGAAAACGGTAATGGATATTCCAGAACGTATTAAAGAACTCAGAGAAGTTCTTGAATTGAGTGCGCTCGACCTCGCCCGCGAAACAGGTATTCCCTATGAAACCTATATACAGTATGAACGGGGCGATTGCGATATACCTATCAGCGTCTTATATAGTATCGCTGCTCGGCTTGGAGTCGACCCAACGGTACTCCTTTCCGGTGAAGATCCAAAAATGGATACCGTAAGCGTCTGCCGTTCCGGAATGGGTATTCATATTGAGCGTTTTCCCGGATATGAGTTTTCCAGTCTTGCATATAACTTTAAACATAGAACTATGGAGCCGCTTCTGGTAACGCTCGACCCCAACAAGGAACCGGCAGCTCCCGTAACCCATTCAGGACAGGAATTCAATTATATTATCGAAGGGACAGTAACTATTCTTGTTGGGCAGCGCACCTACACACTTTCTGCCGGAGATTCACTGTATTTTGACGCAACAGTACCGCATGCCCAGTACGCCATTGGAAAAATTGCACGGTTTATTACGATCATTCAAAACATTTAATCACTTGTATAGTTAAAAACAAAGCTTTACTCGCCGTACAAGGCGGACACATTTTAAACAAAACAGTATGCCAGATGGAAAGCAATTGGGCTTTAATCAGCCCTTCGGAAAGCGCTAACCGCCTTTCAAAATCAGCTTGTCTTTTCAGGATTTTAAGGGGTATAAAGGTGGCAGGCAACGGTATGTCCCGAAGCAACTTCACATAATTCAGGAGCTACTGCTTTGCACTGCGGAAGAACTTGAGGACAAAGATTGCAAAACCGGCACCCAGAAGGCATAGCGAGCGGATTAGGAATCTCTCCGGTAAGGATCGTTCTCTGTCTTGAACGGGTAATTTTTGGATCAGGAACGGGAACTGCTGAAAGCAGTGTTTTTGTATAGGGGTGTAAAGGATTACGGTATAACTCATAACTTTCCGCTAATTCAACGAGGTTTCCCAAATACATAACGCCGATACGCCGCGAAATGTGGCGTACAACAGAAATATCATGCGCGATAAAAAGATAACTCAAATGAAATTCCGCCTGCATATCTTCAAGCATATTAACAATTTGTGATTGAATAGATACATCGAGAGCAGAAATGGGTTCGTCGCAGACAATAAATTCCGGATTAACGGCAAGTGCGCGGGCAATACCAATTCTTTGCTGTTGTCCCCCGGAAAATTCGTGCGGATAGCGGTTTGCATGCTCACTGTTAAGTCCAACTAAATCAAGTAATTGATTGATTCGATCTTTACGTTCAGCTTTATTCGCAGCGAGCTTGTGAATATCAATCGGTTCTCCAATGATTTCTCTCACAGTCATACGAGGGTTAAGCGAGGAGGAGGGATCTTGAAAAATAATTTGCATTTTCCGCCGGTAGGGAAGCATAGACACGTTGGTAATATCGGTACCATGGAAAAAAATTTTCCCCGCAGTTGGTTCATAAAGCCTTAAAATGGTCCGTCCCAATGTGGTTTTACCACAGCCGGACTCTCCGACAAGACCAAGTGTTTCTCCCGCCATTATTGTCAGCGGAACATATTCAACTGCGTGAATATAGTTAATCTTTCCCCAGCCGGTTTTTACTGGAAAATATTTCTTTAGCGATTCTAAGTGAATAATTGGTTCCATAAGCACTACTTTTGCAGAGTTTTACGATATTCAAGCCAACAAGCAACAACGTGATTATTTTCCTGTACCGTATGCGGCGGAAAACTGTTCATACAAATTTTCATGCCTTCATTACAGCGGGGGGTAAAAGGACAACCGGGACGCGGATCGAGCATATTGATTGGAGTCCCTTCAATAGGAATAAGTTTTTCATTTTCTTCTGCATCTATCCGCGGCATTGAACGGAGCAGCCCCAGGGTATAGGGGTGTAACGGCCGGTAAAAAATATCTTCAACATTTCCCTGTTCAACTATAAAACCGCCGTACATAACGGATACTGTATCACACATTTCTGCAACAACTCCAAGGTTATGCGTGATAAAAAGTATAGACATAGCATTTTTTTTCTGGAGTGCTTTCATTAATTCAAGTATTTGCGACTGAATGGTTACGTCAAGTGCCGTTGTTGGTTCGTCCGCAATCAGTAATTTCGGTTCACATATAAGCGCCATTGCAATCATAACCCGCTGCCGCATACCGCCGGAAAGTTCGTGGGGATACTGTTTCATTCTCTGTGCAGGGTTCGTTATACCCACATTATTAAGCATGTCAACCGCCCGTTGATAAGCAACATTTTTTGAAATAGTTTTGTGTTCACGGAGTACGGCAATAAGTTGATTACCAACCGTATACACCGGGTTGAGACTTTCCATAGGGTTTTGGAATATCATACTGATTTTATTGCCGCGTAATTTTTCCCGTTCTTTTTTGTTCAATGCAAGTATGTCACAATCCTCAAAATATACCGTTCCCCCGATGATTTTACCCGGAGATTCTAAAATCCCCATAACCGAATAAGCTTCAACACTTTTTCCTGAACCAGATTCTCCAACAATTCCTATTACTTCTCCATTTTTCAATGAATAAGAAATGCCTCCAACCGCTTTCACTTCTCCGACAGGAGTAAAAAAAGAAACACGGAGATCGTGTACTTCTAACAGTACTTGTTCCGGCATATTACCTCCACATGTGTCACGGAAGCCCATACATTTTTGTATGGGGAGGTTACGTGTTGCCACAAAATAACTATTTTAAGAGCTTTTTGTATGTTCAGATTAATGTATCTTTCTTGGGTGAATGTCAAGGGTATTTAAGACAACATTATCCCTCAAAAGCTAGTGACGGGACAGCAGGTGCATTGATTTCCATGGATTCCGGCGGAAGCGGATTAAAAAGTAAAGCCAACCGGTGGCAAAACCGGCAAGATGGGTTAAATGGGCGACACCGCTTTGACGGTTCATCACCGTGAGAATAAGTTCAATGGCAGTAAAGCCAAGTACCATAACCGGCGCACGGAGCGGCACGATACCCCAAAAATAAATAATTGAATCGGGAAACAGCACGGCATACGCAAGCTGTACAGCAAAAAGAGCCCCGGAAGCTCCTAATAAAAATACATTATATGCACCGGTAAGAAGATAAATTCCAAATGAAAAAAGACCTGCAAAAATTCCGGTAATAAAATAATATATGAGAAATTCTTTGGTTCCAAGGTTTTGTTCAACGGCAATTCCAAAAATAAAGAGTGCAAGCATATTACAAAGGAGATGTCCGATAGTTCCGTGAACAAACATATAACTCACAAACCCCCACAGCCAACCGTTTAAAATTGCACGCGGATTCAGGCTTAAAAGTACTGTTACCGGTGGCATTAATTGTTGTACAAAAAACACAAGAATATTAATGCCGATTAAAATAAGCACCGTATTTTTGTATGAATAAGAAGATGTTCTCATTAAGATTAACATACTGTTTAGGGAGAGAACATGCAACTATTTTTCTTTAATCTTCAGAAGCGGACGTATTGCTCTAATAGATTGCACTTTTTACCAAGAATTTCGTCCCACAGACAGTGGGCTTTCTTGCGGAATGTATTCCAAGACTTCTGGAATGTATTCCAAGACTTCTGGAATGTATTCCAAGACTTCTGGAATGTATTCCAAGACTTCTAAAATGTATTCCAAGACTTCTAAAATGTATTCCAAGACTTCTAAAATATATTCCAAGACTTCTGGAATGTATTCCAGAACTTGTAGAATACTTTCTCCGCCCATTTGGAGTGGTTTTCCCTATCAGCGGCCGGATTTTTGCCGATGCGTATTGAAGGGATATATCCTCAAAAGGAGCAAAAACATAGCGAATCGCAAATATGGTACAAATCATTGAATCAGTGACAGGGAATTTCGTCCCGCAGGACGAGCTTGTAGGTTTTCTTTTTTCCATAAAGAAGCAGAACGTGCAGCAAAAGATGCAGTCGGCCGCCTTGAACAGCAGCATTAAAGGGAATCGTCAGATTCCAGTGTTCCGGGAAACATTTTTGTAACTCGTTCAACAGTAGCAGAATCGTGGTCGTCATAAACCGGGTCTTTTTTTTCTATATGGTGTTGAAATTTCTCCTTAAGACTGGTAAATCCCTGGGCTTGTGTTGGGGTTTGATCCAGTTGTTCCGGCTTGACTTCTGACGGTTGGAAATGAGGCAGCGGATCTGCTGCCGACGGCGTGGCAGTACTCGGTGACGAATGGTGCAGAGCGTGCGAAGCAGCGTCTATAGCCGTTCTTAACTCTTCCATAGAAATCCATGTTGACAATCCGCACAGTTTTGACACGAGTGCTTCGAGTTCGAAGCGCGGAGATACTGAATAGCGAATATCCCGATATACGTTGAGGAGGAGATCAACCGCATGCTCTAACTGTGCTGGACTTAACGAATCCAGCACTTTGGAAGAAAAATGTTCCGGCATATATCCAAGGAGCGATTCGCGGCGGATACCGCTTTTGAGCAAAAGCAGATTGCGATAATAACCGGTTAAATCAATAATGCATTGCTCAATAGCAATACCGCTGTTTAAAAGATTATCTATAAATAAAAAAGCTTGCTGCTCATTCGATTCAATACATTGTTCTGCTAACCTATTTAAATTTTCTAAACCTACAAGCCCAAGCTTTTCTTGAATTAATGAAGAGCGGATAAAGCCGTCAGAAAATGAAACAATCTGATCGAATAACGTATATGCGTCACGTAAACTTCCCGTTGACTCGCGTGCTATCCAAAAAAGCGCTTCATCTTCAGCTTGAATATTCATTTCAGCACACGTTTCTTTAAGAATTGTTTGTATTGTTTCTATGGGAATCAAACGGAAAGCAAAATGTTGACAACGGCTTTTAATGGTTGCAGGGACTTTATGTAATTCAGTTGTTGCAAAAATAAAAACTATATACGGCGGCGGCTCCTCTATTGTCTTAAGGAGTGCGTTAAACGCTCCCGTTGAAAGCATGTGTACTTCGTCAATGATATATACTTTATACCGTGACGTTTGAGGAGAAAACAGTACTTCTTCTTTAATTTGCCGTACATCGTTGATGCTTGTATTAGAAGCTCCGTCAATCTCAATAATATCGGGACTTGCGCCCCGTTCCGCTTCTTGACAAGGAGCGCATGTTCCGCATGGTTTTGCCGTTGGACCGTGTTCACAGTTGAGACTCCGTGCTAAAATCCGTGCAGTACTGGTTTTTCCGCAACCGCGAGGTCCAGAAAAAAGATAAGCATGGGCAATTCGCCCTTGATTCAGCGAATGACTGAGTGTTGAGCTGACAAACTCTTGTCCTGCAAGAGATTCAAAATTTTTTGGACGCCGCCTTGAGGCGGTAACTTCGTATGCCATAGTTAAAAAAACCGTAACCAGGGCAGCCACGGCGCACCTCAAATCCGCTTACCGTTGCTTCCTTCCAAACCTGGCGGAGTTAGGCGGCACGAGATCGCATGGTTCCTGGTTACGGCTATGTAATAATAGTACAATGCAAATGATATGTCAATATATTGCAGAACTCAACAAGGATAGATTATTATTTTGCTATGAAGGTTTGGTTTAAACTCCTCGTAGGGGCAGTTTTAGGTATCGTACTCGCACAATTTTTACCGGTTGATAATTCGTTTCTGAGTGATATGCTCGAATGGCTCCGTTCTGTTGCAATACGAATCGGCCGCTGGACGGTTGTACCTCTCCTCATATTTTCTTTAAGTTCAGCTATTTTCAGACTCCGTGACGATAAAGATAAAAATTTCTTTCTGTTATTAATACAATCATGTTTTTTCATGATATGTATATCCGCAGTTTTAATTGCTTTTGGGATCATTGCTTCAGCGCTCTTTTCTCCGTCACGTATTCCCATTTTTATTGAAGAACGTTCACCGCTTCCGCAATTAGATACGGTACGTACCCTTATTGATAACATTCCGGATAATATGCTTGCAGTTTTGAGTATCAACGGTGATTATCTCCTTCCTGTCTGCTTATTCAGTTTTTTATCAGCAATAGGTTTTTCTTTAGTAGAACGTACTGTTGCGAGACAGGTACTCAATCTTTTTGATTCTCTTTCCCGTATTTTCTATGCAGTTGCCGGTTTTATTTCAGAATTCTTAGGATTATTAATGCTCGTCTTAGCTGCTTCGTGGGCGATTCAATGGAAAACGCTTGTTCAACCGGAATTTTTTTCTAATTTAATTATTTTCTTGGCAATTCTCAGCGGGATAATTATTTTTGGATTCTTTCCTCTTTTGCTGTATATCACATATCCTAAAGTAAATCCTTTTATTGTGCTGTACAGTTCGTTTGCAAGTATATTAACAGGATTTTTTTCCGGTGATATTAATTTCAGTTTACCCATTATTATGCGGCACAGTAAAGAAAATTTAGGCGTACGAAGACGTTCAAACGTGTGTACGACTGCTCTTTTTGCTTTATTCGGCCGATCAGGAAGCGCAATGGTTGCGGTTGTTGCGTTTTTGGTGATATTAAAATCATATTCAAGTTTAGAATTACGGTTTATCGAACAATTAACCATCGGCATTCAAGCTCTTGCAGCTTCGTTTCTCCTTGCACGGCACCCCGGCGACGGTGCGTATACGACCCTTATGCTCCTCTGTTTATGGTATGGACGCGGCTATGAATCCGGTTTTTTAATTATAAAACCCATCGCATTTTATTTAATTGCGCTTGGAACATGTTTAGATGTATTCGTTATTTCATGCGCTACATTTATTCTCTCTAAGAAAACTAGTTTTCAAGAGATGAAACACCTGAGAAAATTCATATAAGTGTGCATTAAACTTTATATTTTTAATAAAATACTGTATAGTTTTAAGAGAAGACTGTGTTCTACTTAAGTATCACACAGCTTTTAAACACAAGCTTCAGAAGAAGTTTAAATATTTTTGGAGGAATCTATGAAAAATCTGGTAAAAACTTTTAGTTTTGTAGTCGTTTTTGGGCTATTCCTGAATGGTTGTACGTTTGTTGAACCGGAACCGGGGTGGGTTGATGAACCGACTCCTACCGATGTCAGTAGCAGTAGTATTACTGTGTGGAATGACAATAAGCAGGGCTTAACGCTTTATGCTATTAATATTTACCGTTCCAATGACGGTGAACCTGGCACATGGGTTAACGGGGGCAACGTCATTAAAGGAGCTGATCCTAAGAATATTTCAGCAGATTCTATTGCAGATTACCCGGTTGATGTAGGACTCTATATCGTGAAAATAACACTGTTTGACACCGATTATCAGACTGATGAGGAGGTTGTAGTGGCACGAGATAATACCAATGTTACTCTTCGCGTTAGTAAGCATTTTCTAAAAGAAATAAAAGCAGAAGATACAGGAGGTGAATAAATGTTTAAAAGCATAGTTAAAATGCTCAGTATTGCAACGGTTCTTGGATCTTTGTTGACGAGCTGCATATTTGTACTGAGTGAAGGAGATGGAAGTATTGCTATTGAAAACGATAGAAACACTACTACGTCATTAACGATTGTTATTTATGAAGGTTATAGTGCGACTAAAGGTTCAGATTCAATACTAACGAAGAAGGAAACATTAGCACCCTATGAAACTTCACCGTCTTATCCTGTTTCGTCGGGAACCTACAGTGTGGGAATCAATACCGGATATGAAGAGCTTTGGTATGACAATGTTAGCGTTGTCACGGGAGTACCTACAGTTTTACCTATCAGTTGGTTTCGATAATAGTTTAAATGAAGAACAGAGAAGTGTTGTATACCGCAGAAGGGGTATACCCTTTATCAAAAAAGGTATACCCTTTGACGAAAAAGGTATACCCTTTATCGAAAAAGGTATACCCTTTACCTCAAAAGGTATACCCTTTACCTCAAAAGGTATACCCTTTACCTCAAAAGGTATACCCCATACCCGAAGAAGTAGTTAAAATGGAACACAGTTTCCATTAAGGAAAATCTTTTTAAGGAGGAATTTGGAAAAATATGAAAAAATTTATTATGGCGGTGGGATTGTTTGTATCATTAGCGGCATATAGCCATGCTCAAACAATTATACTCAATCCGCAAGCCGCCAACTTAACACGGGCGCCGGGAGCGCGCTTAGAAAGTAACCCGCAAAACATTGGATATTGGACCAAAGCAGGCGTTGTCTCGTGGACTATCCCAACCGGCTCTCTTCCCGGCGTGTACACGCTGAGCCTTAATTATGCCCGCCAAGCTACCGATTCGGTAAAGATTCTTACTGCAACAAACAGTAATGCTATAGAAGCAGACTTGCCTGCGACCGGCAGTTGGACGAATTACCAATCCCGAACGCTGGGGACGTTGATTATAGAACAAGGTGATTCAACGGTTACTATTTCGTTATCTAATAATGATAGGAGTAGCGGAAATACCGGTTCTTATATTATGAATCTGCGGAGTGTAACGTTGCAATTTCAAAATGCCATAGCACAACCGGTACCCCTTCCTCAGCCGGTACAACCAACCGGTACCATTACCCTCGCTCCGGCACAGGCCAATTTGTCACGGGGATCAGGAGCGCGGTTAGAAAATAATCCGCAAAACATTGGATACTGGACCAAAGCAGGCGTTGTTTCTTGGACTATACCAACCGGATTTACTCCCGGAGTGTATACGTTGAGCCTCAATTATGCCCGCCAAGCTACCGATTCGGTAAAGATTCTCACTGCAACAAACAGTAATGCTATAGAAGCAGACTTGCCTGCTACCGGCAGTTGGACGAATTATCAATCCAGAACACTAGGTACGTTAATTATAGAACAAGGCGATTCAACGGTTACTATTGCATTATCTAATAACGATAGGAGCACTGGAAGTACCAGTATTATGAATCTGCGAAGTGTAACGTTGCAATTTCAAAATGCGATAGCACAGCCGGTACCGCTTCCCCAACCGGTACAACCAACCGGCACGATTACACTCGCTCCGGCACAGGCTAATTTGTCACAGGGATCAGGAGCACGGTTAGAAAATAATCCGCAAAACATTGGATATTGGACCAAAGCAGGCATTGTTTCTTGGACTCTCCCATCTGGATTTACTCCCGGAGTATACACGTTGAGTCTCAATTATGCCCGCCAAGCTACCGATTCAGTAAAGATTCTTACTGCAACAAACAGTAATGCGATAGAAGCAGACCTTCCTGCGACCGGCAGTTGGACGAATTACCAATCCCGAACACTAGGTACGTTGATTATAGAGCAAGGCGATTCAACGGTTACTATTGCATTATCTAATAACGATAGGAGCACTGGAAGTACCAGTATTATGAATCTGCGAAGTGTGACGTTGCAATTTCAGAATGCGATAGCACAACCGGTACCGCTTCCTCAGCCGGTACAACCAACTCCCCAACCGCAGATCAGTGCGTTTAGTCTCGCTCCGGCACAGGCTAATTTGTCGCGGGCATCAGGAGCATTGGTAGAAAATAATCCGCAAAACATTGGAAACTGGACCCGGCAGGGTATCGTAACGTGGACGGTGCCGTCAAATGTTATTGCGGGAAACTATGCGATAACGGCGAATTATTCCCGTGCGGCTGCTGCTTCCGAAGCTGTACGCATTCGGATTTCAACAAACGGCGGAAGTTTTGATGTGGATTTACCCGGCACAACGAACTGGAATACTTACACGACACGGACTGTCGGCGCGCTGTGGATCAACCCGAATGACGTGATTACCGTTGCGCTTTCTCCGAATGATCGCAGTAATTCTCAATACCTTATGAATTTACGGGGTTTGAGTTTCTCGCTAGCTACGACCGCTCAACCGTCACAACCACAACTACAACCGCAACCAGTGCAAGCGCAACCGTCACGCCCCACGATACCGTCACCGGCGCAGCCGTCACGTCCGGCAATACCGCCGCCTCCTCCGCCGCGACGGTAAGTTTTTGTCTTTAAGAGTTTTTTGAGTATTTTTGTAAAAGGAATGAGTATGAAACAGTTTTTTATCGTATTTGTATGGGCGCTCACAGGAGTTATAGGAGCCTATGCACAACAAACTATTACGCTGAGCGCGAGTAATGCCGATCTGTCGCAAGCTTACGGTGCGCGGCGGGAAAATAATCCTGCTAATATCGGCTATTGGCCAAAACAGGGTATCGTGCAGTGGAACATTTCACAACAACGGGTAGCGCCGGGAAATTACTCGGTTAGCTTGAATTACTCACGGCAGGCAAACGATTCTGTGCGGATTTCGGTTGCAACAAGCAGTGACATAATAGAAGCAGACCTTCCTGCTACCGGCAATTGGACCAATTATCAATCGCGTACGATTGGTACGATACAGATTGCCAGTTATGATACAACGCTGCACATCGCACTCTCACATAGCGATAGAAGCGGATCGAGCAGTCAGTATATTATGAATCTTCGCGACCTAACGCTATCTCCGCAGGTTCATTATCCTTCTTCTCCCCAACCGTTACCGCAGCCGTCGCCGCAGCAGCCAATCAATTCGTTTGCCCTTACTGCACAACAAGCAAATCTTTCGTATGCGTCCGGCGCCCGCTTAGAGAATAATCCGCAAAACATTGGAAACTGGACCCGGCGGGGTATTGTAACGTGGACGGTGCCGTCAAATGTTGTTGCCGGAAGCTATACAGTAACGGCGAATTATTCCCGCGCAACACCATCTTCACAAGCAGTGCGTATCACGGTGTATACCAGCTCTGCAGTGTTTGATGCAGATATTCCCGGAACAGTGAATTGGACGAGCTATACCTCACGAAACATTGGCAGTCTGTGGCTCAATCCAAACGATCAGTTGACTATTGCACTGTCAAATAATGATCGGAGTAGTTACGAATATATTATGAATTTGCGCAGTTTAAATCTTACGCTTACGCAACAGCAGCAACCGCTGCCGGCGCAGCCGCAACCGTCTCGTCCCACGATACCGTCACCGTCTCAACCACAACCGTCACGTCCGGCAATACCGCCGCCTCCGCCCCCCCGACGATAGCGGTACCTAACTTTCAAAACTTTCAAAACTTTCAAATCAGGGCTTCTCCTTTATGGGGAAGCCCTTTTTATATATAGGGACAGACCTCGTAGGCGAATGAAGTACCTGCCGTTTATGTGGGGACAGACCTCAATAGTAGGCAAATGAAGTACCTATCGTTTATGTAATGGGGACAGACCTCATAGGTGAATGGAGTACCTGCCGTTTATGGATGGGGACAGACCTCGTAGGCGAATGAAGTACCTATCGTTTATGTAATGGGGACAGACCTCGTAGGTGAATGAGGTACCTATCGTTTATGTAATGGGGACAGACCTCGTAGGTGAATGAAGTACCTATCGTTTATGTAATGGGGACAGACCTCGTAGGTGAATGAAGTACCTATCGTTTATGTAATGGGGA